>JBJKSR010000082.1:0-3406 GCA_046703965.1 Gammaproteobacteria bacterium
GTCCGCCGCCGACGTCCACGGTTTCCACCGGCGCGCCGAGGGCGCGGACTTCGACGTACCAACGGGCCGTCTCGGCGATGCCGCGCTGGATGTCGTGGATGTTGGCGACCTGGGAGCCGAGGTGCACGTGAAGCAGGCGCAGCCAGCCGAGCTTGCCGACTTCACGCAAGCGCTCGATGGCCGCGATCATCTCGGCGGCGGTGAGACCGAACTTGGATTTCTCGCCGCCGCTCTGCGCCCATTTGCCGGCCGCGGCGTTGGCGAGCCGGATGCGCATGCCGATCTGCGGCTCCACGTCCATGTTCGCCGCCTCCTCGAGCAAGAGATCGAGTTCGTCGGCCTTCTCGACGACGATGTACATGCGGTAGCCCATGAGCTGCCCCGCCAGCGCGAGGCGCAGGCATTCGCGGTCCTTGTAGCCGTTGACCACGACCGTACTCCCGCGCCGGGCGTGGCCCAGCACCGCGAGCAGTTCCGGCTTGCTGCCCGCCTCCAGGCCCAGGCGCTCGGGGCTCTCGCGCACGATCTCGCGCACCACGTGGCGTTCCTGGTTGACCTTGATCGGGTATACCACCCGGTAGGGCGCCTTGTAGCCGTAATCGGCCCGGACCTGGCTGAAGGTGTCGACGAGCTCGCGGATGCGCCGGCGCAGCAGGTCCCCGAAGCGCACGAGCACCGGCAATTGCAGGCCGCCGGCCACCAGCTCGTCGGCCAGCTTGGCGAGATCGACCGCGGGCGCATCGGCGCGCGGGCGTGCCACCAGGTGCCCCTCGGCGTTGACACCGAAATACGAGCCGCCCCAGCGCTCTATCCCATAGCGCGCGGCGGCACTCTCCTCCGGCGGGATGACTTGGTTTTGGTTTTCCATCGTTCGCGGGCTCCGGGCTCTCCTTTATAGTAAGCGGCCTTGGCCCCACTGGCGAAACCCGATGAGCCTGGACGAGCAGAACTGGTTTACCGAAGTCGCCGAGGAGGCAGGCACCGCCTTCAGCCTGCGCATCAGCGAGTGCCTGCACCGCGAGCGCAGCGCCTACCAGGACATCGCCGTGTACCAGACGACGAAGTTCGGACGGCTGCTGGTCATCGACGGCTACGTGATGCTGAGCGACCGCGACAATTTCCTCTACCACGAGATGCTCGTCCACCCGGCGCTGTTCACGCACGCCGCCCCGCGCCGCGTGGCGATCATCGGCGGCGGCGACTGCGGCAGCCTGACCGAGGTCATGCGTCACGCCGACGTCGAATCGGCCGTGCAGATCGAGATCGACGAGCGGGTCACGCGCGTGGCGGAGCAATGGTTCCCCGGGCTGGGCGCCGGCGCCGACGATCCGCGCGCCACGTTGCTGTTCGAGGACGGCATCGCATGGATGAAGCGGGCACCCTCCGGCAGCCTGGATGTGATCATCGTCGACAGCACCGATCCGATCGGCCCGGCGGCCGGGCTGTTCAACGCCCCCTTCTACACCGAGTGCCGGCGCGTGCTGGGAAGAGGCGGCATCCTCGTGCAGCAGAGCGAATCACCGCTGCTGCACCTGGATCTCATTCGCGACATGCGCCGGGCCATGGATGAGGCGGGCTTCGGGGCGCTGTCGACGCTCACCTTCCCCCAGCCGGTGTATCCGTCGGGATGGTGGTCGGCCACGATGGCGCGCACCGGCGCCAACCTCAACGGCTTCCGCGAAGCGGCCGCCGAGCGGCGCGGGTTCAAGACACGCTATTACAGTGCCGCCACCCATCGCGCGGCGCTGGCGCTACCGCCGTTCGTAAGCGAGTTCCTGGATCCGGACGACTAACGGGAGGGCGGCGAGCAGGCGGCCTGCATGCGTTTCTGCATCTGCTGCCGGAATTTCACCAGGTCCTCGCCGCTGACGTAGCGCGTCTTGCCGTTCTCCGTCACCTCGACACGTCGCGCCGACTGCAGCTGCTTGACCTGCGCGCGCAGCTTGGAACAGCGGGCGGCACGCTGGGCCGGGGTTTCATGGGGCTTGGGTTGCGGGACCTTTTGCGCCTTGCCCGCACTACCGGCCGCGGTCGCGGCGGCGGGCAGGGTGGCCGGGACGGGCGCGCTCGCGGTCGCATTCGCGTCCACCGTCACCAGGACGGCATTCGGGCTACCCGGATGATCGGAATAGTGGCGCACCCCGTTCTTGTCGACCCAGGTGTAAACCTGCTGCTGCTGCGCATGGCCGGCGAGCGGCATGCCCAGCAGCAGCACGGCCAGCGCCGGAACGAACCATTTACAGGGCTGCTTCATCGACTTCTCCCGTGCGAATGCGCACTACCTGCTCGAGGCTGGTGACGAAAAGCTTGCCATCGCCGATCTTGCCCGTTCGCGCCGCCGCCTGGATTGCTTCCAGCGTCCGCTCGACCAGCGCTTCGGCGACCGCCACTTCCACCTTGACCTTGGGCAGAAAGTCCACGACGTACTCGGCCCCCCGGTACAGCTCGGTGTGCCCTTTCTGGCGGCCGAAGCCCTTGACCTCGGTAACGGTCAGCCCCTCGACGCCGATGTCGGCCAGCGCCTCGCGCACGTCGTCGAGCTTGAACGGCTTGATGATGGCAGTAATGAGTTTCATGCGGTAGCCGGAAACATCCGCCTCGAAGTGTAGCACCGCGCCGGGTAGGAAAACTCCGATTCTCCGGCCGCGTCCGGCCGCGGGGGTGCTTCTGCCGCAGGGCGCCATGCGCTACACTCGACGGGGTATTTACGACACGCAGGTTTCGATGCAACCCGATCCCGGTTTTCTGAACGACCTGGCGAAACGGCTGGCGGCGAGCCTGCCGGGTTCGCTGCAGCAGGCGCGCGAGGACATCGAGCGCAATTTCCGCTCCGTGCTGGAGGCCGGACTGCGGCGCATGGATCTCGTCAGCCGCGAGGAATTCGATGCCCAGAGCGCGTTGCTCAAGCGCACGCGGGAACGCCTGGACGAACTGAGCGTCCGCGCCGACAAACTCGAACGGCAGGCGGCCGGAGCCGGCAAGCCCCCCACGTCCTGATTCCAACCTTTCGATCTGCCAGGGAGGGCGGATGACATGAACCTGGCCACCGTACAGGCACGCGCCACCGTCGGCGTCGCTGCGCCGCCGGTGCGCGTGGAAGTCCACCTGTCGCCGGGCCTGCCGGGTCTGGCGATTGTCGGGCTGCCGGAAGCCGCCGTGCGCGAGGCGCGCGAGCGGGTGCGCAGTGCACTCATCAACGCGCGCTTCGAATGGCCGGCGCGGCGCGTCACCATCAACCTGGCCCCCGCCGATCTGCCCAAGGAAGGCGGGCGCTACGATCTCGCCATGGCGCTCGGCGTGCTGCTCGCTTCGCGCCAACTCAAGCCGGACGTCGACATCGCGCACCTGGAATTCCTCGGCGAACTGTCGCTCTCCGGCGAGCTGCGCGCCGTGCGCGGCGTGCTCC
>JBJKSR010000083.1:0-2501 GCA_046703965.1 Gammaproteobacteria bacterium
CGGGCCATCATCGCCGCGACCGTCGGCAATGCCCTCGAGTTCTACGACTTCTTCATATACGGACTCTTTGCCGTACAGATCGGCCGGGCATTCTTCCCGGCATCCAATTCCTACGTCAGCCTGATGCTGTCGCTGGCGACATTCGGAGTCGGGTTTCTTACCCGGCCGTTGGGTGCCGTGGTGCTCGGCACATATGCCGACAGAGTCGGACGCCGGCCGGCCATGGTGCTCAGCTTGTCCATGATCGGCATCGCCATGGTGGCGTTGGCGTGCATCCCCTCATACGCCGTGATCGGCGTTGCGGCGCCCGTGCTCGCAGTCATTGCGCGCCTGCTGCAAGGCTTTTCGCTGGGCGGGGAAGTCGGTGCGAACAGCGCGTTTCTCGTGGAGGCCGCGCGGCCGGACCGTCGTGCCGAGATCGTCTCATGGCAGGGGGTGAGCCAGGCGATCGCCCTGGTGATGGGAAGCCTCGTGGGGACCGTACTCGCGGCGTTCCTCTCGCCCGCGGCGCTCGACGGCTACGGCTGGCGTATCGCCTTCCTGATCGGTGCGGCGATAGTGCCGTGTGGATACTGGCTGCGCCGGCATCTTAGCGAGACGCTGCCCGAGCAGGACACGGAATACTCCCAGGTGGCCGGCCGTTCGTCGCCCGCTTTGGGTCAGCCGGGGCGTCTGGAATTGGCGCGCAAGCACTGGCGAGCCATGGTATTCGGCTTGATGGCGATCGCGGCAGGCACCGTCGGCACGTACATCTTCGTTTACATTGCCACTTACGCGCAGACGACTTTGCACCTGCCGGCGCGCGCAGGATTCCTGGCGAGCCTCGCCGGATACAGCGTCGAGATCCCGTGCATCCTGATCGGCGGTCGTCTCTCCGACCGCTACGGACGCAAGCCCGTCAACGTCTGGGGGAATCTTGCCTTCCTGCTGGGCATTTACCCCGCATTCGTCTGGGTCGTCGCCGCGCGCTCGGTCACGGCGTTGATCTGGGCCATGGTCCTCCTGAATGCCGCATATTCCCTGCGCATGGGCTCGTTCTACGCCGCATTCATCGAGTCGCTGCCGCCGAAAATCCGCAGTGGCGGCTTCGGCACCGTGTACGCCGCTTCCGTTGCGATCTTCGGCGGAACGACCCAGCTCGTGGTCACCTGGATCATTCACGTCACGGGCAGTGCGGTCGCTCCCGCCTGGTACCTGATCGGGTTCACCCTGATCGGGCAAATCGCCTACATGCTGTATCCGGAGACCGCGCCGGTCCGCCTGCGCGCGAGGGCGGCGGCCGGGGCCGGGAGCGGGCGCGTGGTTGCCCCGCAGGACTGACGAATCGTTGGGTGCCGTTGCGCGGCCCTGACCGGGGGCCTGGCGGGCCTCGAGCTCGCGCAGCGCATCCGCACGCTGCGGCCCAAGTGTGAATCCGCTGGCGGTGCGCTGATCGCTTGCGAAGCTCAGATGGAACTCTGGCGTGAGCGCGATCGTCGCAGGCGTTTGGATTCGATCGGTGAGTCGGTGATGCAGCCGATTTCCCGCCGGCGGATCTCGCTCGCGACTCCACGGTGGAACGTTGCTACCATCCTTTGCGCGCCCGATCCGCCGGGAACCGGTAAGTTGGGGCGAAGGGGGAGCCGATGTGCGACCAAGACGACTTCGACACGATGAACTATGCGCGCTCCGTCACGCTGTCGCGGCGGCAGTTCGGCGCGCTGGCGGCAGGCGCTGGGCTCGTATCGCTGCTGCCTGCCGTGGCGGACGCCGCGCAGGTTGCCGGCTCATCCGTCGAAATCCGCACGCCGGATGGAATCTGCGATGCCTATTTCACTCATCCGAAGACCGGGACTCACCCCGGCGTACTGATGTGGCCCGACATCTTCGGGCTGCGGCCGACGTTTCATGCCATGGCCGACCGGCTGGCGGGCTCAGGCTACGCCGTGCTGGTCGTCAATCCGTTCTACCGGATCAAGCGGGCCCCGACCTCACCGCCGCACCCCGACTTCAATGACCCGGCAACGCGCACGGAGCTGATGCGTCTGATGGACTCGCTGACGCCCGAGACCACCGTAACCGATGCGCGCGCCTTCGTGCCGTGGCTCGACGGTCGGGTCGCCGTCAGCAGGACTCGCAAGATGGCGAGCACCGGTTACTGCATGGGCGGACCATTCACCCTGCGAACCGCTGCCGCCTTCCCCGATCGCATCGGGGCCGGCGCGACCTTTCACGGGGCCGCGCTGGTGACGGACAAGCCGGACAGCCCGCACCTGCTGATCCCGCACATCAAGGCGCAATACCTCATGGCCATCGCCGCGAGCGACGACGAGAAGCAACCGGAGGCCAAGACCATCCTGCGGGAGGCATTCCGCAACGCGCACCTCGAGGCCGAGATCAAGGTCTACCCCGGCACCGCGCATGGCTGGTGCGTGCCGGATTCGAGGGTCTATGACCCTGTGCAGGCAGAGAGGGCCTGGGCGCGGCAGCTCGTACTGCTGAAGCGGGGGCTGGCGTAGCGT
>JBJKSR010000084.1:0-3870 GCA_046703965.1 Gammaproteobacteria bacterium
GCTGTGCGAAGCCGCGGCTCTGGCACTCGCGGGGGCGCGGCCGGACTTCAGGACGATGACCGGCTTGAGCCGCGCGGCCTGGCGCGCGGCGGACATGAACTTCCTTGCCCCGGTCACGCTCTCGAGGTAGAGCAGGATGGCGCCGGTCGTCGAATCCGTCGCCAGATAGTCGAGCCAATCGGCCACGTCGACGTCGGCCATTTCCCCGAGCGAAACGAGCGAGGAAAAGCCGATGCCGCGAGCCGTGGCCCAGTCGATCACCGTGGTCAACACCGCGCCGGACTGGGAGAGGAACGCGATGCGCCCGGCGCCGGGCAGGCGCTGGGCGAAGCTGGCGTTCAGGCCGGCGCGAGGGGCGAGCATGCCGAGGCAGTTGGGGCCGAGGATGCGCAGGCCCGCCGGGCGTGCGGCCTTTAGCATCCGCGCCTCGAGCGTCTTGCCGGCGCTGCCCGCCGAGCTTTCGGAAAACCCGGCCGAAAGCACTACCGCGGCGCGGGTTCCGAGCGCCGCGAGGTCCGAGATGACGCGCGGGACGGCCGGGGCCGGCACCGCCACGACGGCGAGATCCGGCGCCGAGGGCAGTTGGTCGACTTCCGGGTAGACGCCGGCGGGCTCGTCGAGGGCCATGTGATGGTTGACCCGCAGGACCGGCCCGTCGAAGGCGGCCAGGTTCTTCGCGACGATGGCGCCTACCGATCCCTGCCGGCGGCTGGCGCCCACCAGCGCCACGGAAGAAGGACTCAGGAAGGCGTCGAGGTTGTGTGTGCTCATGCCCGTATTGTGCACTGCCGTCGGCCCACGGGGCTTGCGCCAGGTCAGGAATGGAAGAATCCCGGCCGCAGAAGGGCCCGTATTGAATAACCGCACCCCTGCCGCCATATACTGAATCACGTCCCGCCCGCCGCAGTCCTATGGCCCGCGCCGAATTCCGTTTCTACGAGGAGTTGAACGATTTCCTGCCGCCGGAGCGGCGCAGGGCGGCCTTCACGCACGCATTTACGCGGCGGGCCTCGGTCAAGGACATGATCGAGGCGTTCGGCGTGCCGCATCCCGAGGTGGAGCTGATCGTCGCCAACGGCGAGTCCGTTGGATTCGATTACCTCGTGCGCGATGGCGATCGCATCGCCGTGTACCCGATGTTCGAGTCGTTCGACGTATCGTGCGAATTGAAGGTGCGCCCGAGCCCGCTGCGCACGATGCGCTTCGTACTCGACGTCCATCTCGGAACGCTGGCGCGCTACCTGCGGCTGTGCGGCTTCGACGTGCTTTACCGCAACGACTATGGCGACGAGGCACTGGCGCGGATTTCCGCCGGGGACCGCCGCATCCTGCTGACGCGTGACCGGAACCTGCTCAAGCGGCGCATCGTCACGCACGGGTACTGCGTACGCCGCGACGATCCGCGCGAGCAGCTCGCCGAGGTCTTCCGGCGCTTCGATCTTGCCGGATCGGCAACGCCGTTCACGCGCTGCGCGCGCTGCAACGGGCTGCTGGAAGACGTGGACAAGGCCGACGTCGAGCACCGCCTGGAGCCGCTGACCCGCAAGTATTACGAGACGTTCCGCCAATGCGCGGACTGCGGCCGCGTCTACTGGCGCGGCAGCCACGTCGCGTCGATGGAGTCCCGGATCGAGGAACTCGCCGCCACTCCCGATGCAGACGATTAACGGGGCCCGGCCTTTGCGAAGGTGGTGGAAAGAAGACTCTGGCAACGCCGCAACAGAAGTATGATTGTCTCTCGCCAAGCCGCAAAGGCCGCAAAGAAGAGGTTGCTTTCCCCTTTCTCGCGCAGCAGTTGGCGCGCCGGCAGCGCAAAATGGGCCAGAGGGGCGACGCCCGACATTGAATCGTCATTCCCGGCGGCCATCGTCCCTTCCGATGCGGCGAAAAGGATCAACAGGCCGGCGTCGTCTCGTGGCGCCGTTGCGAGAGCCTTTTCCTTTGCGCTCTCTGCGTCTTTGCGAGAGTTATTCTCTTCGTGGCGTCGCAGCGTCGATGCGAGAATCTTGTAGGTATGCGCTCAGCCGGCGCCTCGGCGCTGGTTCCAGGCAACGAGGCCGAGCCCGGCGACCAGCGTCGCCGCGCCCACGCTTTCCCACAGACCGGGTCGTTCGCCGAGCTGGGCCCAGTCGGCAAGGATGCCGATCACCGGGATGACGAGCGACGACAGGCCTGAGATGCCGGCCGACAGGCGCGAGAGAATGAACAGCCACATGAACCAGGCGAGGCCCGTGCCGAGCACGACGTTGTAGGCGAGGGCCAGCACGAACGGCATGGTCCAGTGGATCGGCGAAGCGGGTACCACGAGGGCGATGATCGCGATCGGCACCGCACCGACCAGGGCCTGCCAGGCATTGAGCGAGAGCAGCGTCCAGGTGCCCTTAACGGGAATCTTCTTCATGATCATTACGGCCACGGCCCAGTCGAGCCCCGCGGCCATGGCAAGCGCCAGCGGCAGGTAATCGGTATGCGCCGTCCATGGCGAGAGAATGAGGATGACGCCGGTCAGGCCCAGCCCGCCCGCGACCGCCTTTCCGCGCGTGATCCGCTCGCCGAGTACCGGGGCCGCGAGCAGCAGCACCCAGAACGGCATGGTGAAGGCGAGGATCGCGGATTTTCCGGGATCGCCGAACGATACGGCCAGCGTGGCGAGCGAGACGAAGACCGTGGTCTGGAACAGCGCGAGGAGCAGCATCTTCCCGATGACCGGCGGGCGCATCGGCCGCCCGAAGACCGCCAGCAGTCCGAACAGGAACAACGCGGCACCCCCGGTACGCATCGCCGCGAACATGAACGGCGGCGCGTAGCCGAGGGCGATCTTCATCACCACCCAGTTGTAGCCCCAGATGCAGGCCAGCAGCGCGAGCACGACGAACGCGATCCTGCGGCCCCGGGCCTCGTGCGAATGGACCAAGGGAAGTGGGCTCCGTGAAGCGGGTTGAGGACGGCGGCTACCCGCGGGAGGCCTCATTCTAACGCGCCGGTCGCCGTGCCGGGACCGACCCAGGGGGGTTCGCCTATATAATCGACTGCCTCGGGGGTCGTTGCCGATCCGTTCGCCAAGCCGCCCGAGGCGCCGGGCACAACCGGCCTCGGGGCCATTCAGGGAGCTGACGCGCCTATGCAGCACAACGCCGCCGCGGCCGACCGGGCCGCCGACACGCAAGCGGGCGAGACGGTGCTTTCGATTTCGCACCTGTCCAAGACCTACGCGGGCGGATTCCAGGCGCTCAAGGACATCAACCTGGATATCCGCAAGGGCGAGATCTTCGCGCTGCTGGGGCCCAATGGCGCGGGCAAGACGACACTGATCAGTCTCATCTGCGGCATTGTGCGGCCGGGCGAGGGCGAGGTGCGGGTCAACGGCTACGATATCGTCCGCGACTACCGCAAGACCCGCAGCGCCATCGGCCTCGTGCCGCAGGAGTTGACGGTGGACGCCTTCATCACGCCGCGCGAAACGGCTGCCCTGAGCCGCGGACTGTTCGGAAAACGCGCCGACCCCGGCTACATCGAGAAGGTGCTGAAGAGCCTGTCCCTGTGGGACAAGCGAGACACCAAGATCATCATGCTCTCCGGCGGAATGAAGCGCCGGGTCCTGATCGCGAAGGCGCTGGCGCACGAGCCCGACGTCCTGTTTCTCGACGAGCCGACCGCCGGCGTGGACGTCGAACTGCGCCGCGACATGTGGCAGCTCGTGCGCCGCCTGCGCGAAACCGGCGTCACCATCATCCTGACCACGCACTACATCGAGGAGGCCGAGGAAATGGCCGATCGGGTCGGCGTGATCCACAAGGGCGAACTGATCGTGGTCGAGGAAAAAGACGAATTGATGCGCAAGCTGGGCAAGAAACTGCGCATCAATTCGTC
>JBJKSR010000085.1:0-11845 GCA_046703965.1 Gammaproteobacteria bacterium
CGCACGTCCTTGGGAAAGCACGAGCCGCCGTAGCCGGCGCCCGCGTAGATGAAATGCCATCCGATGCGCGGATCGGAACCTATCCCGCGGCGCACGGACTCGATGTCGGCGCCGACGCGTTCCGCCACCGCCGCGATCTCGTTCATGAAGCTGATCTTGGTGGCAAGCAGGGAGTTGGCCGCGTACTTCGCCAGCTCCGCGGAGCGCGTATCGAGTTCCAGCAGCCGGTCGTGGTTGCGATTGAAGGGCGCGTACAGCGCACGCAGAACCGCGATCGAGTTCTCGTTCTCGGTGCCGATGATGATGCGGTCGGGGCGGTTGAAATCGTCGATCGCCGCGCCTTCCTTCAGGAATTCGGGGTTGGATACGACATCGAAATCGACCCGGGTGCCGCGCCGCTCCAGCTCCCCCGCGATCACGGCCCGCACCTTGTCGGCGGTACCCACGGGCACCGTGGACTTGTTGACCACGATGACCGGATGATCGATCGACTCACCGACGGTGCGCGCCACCGCCAGCACGTGGCTCAGGTCCGCCGAACCGTCCTCGTCCGGCGGCGTACCCACCGCGATGAAGATGATTTCACCGTGACGGACGGCTTCGCCGGCGTCGGTCGTGAAGCGCAACCGCGCATCCTCCCGGTTGCGCGCGATGATTTCGTCGAGTCCCGGCTCGAAGATCGGCACTTCGCCGGCATTGAGGCGCTGCACCTTGGCGTCGTCCACGTCGGCGCAGAGTACGTGATTGCCGACGTTGGCCAGGCAGGCGCCGGTCACCAGGCCGACGTAACCCGAGCCGAAAATGCTAATTCTCATCGAGGAATCCTAGGTCAAGAGAGGGGAAAGAAAGTCAGAACGCGAGGCGCAGGGCCGCCGACAGGGTGTTGACCTGCCGGTTGTGGTCGTCCATGACGCGGAGCGATACGGGACCGAGGGCGAAAGTCACGCCGAACTTGAGCCCCCACGGAACGCTCCCGAAATCGGGATGGATATCCGAATACAGTTCGCCGTCGAGCCCGAACCAGTTGGTGAGCCCGGCCCGCATGCCGTAGGCAAACTCCCAGTAATAGCTGCGGCCGGGACGCGTGTTGCCGGAAGCCACTTCCCGGTAAAAGCCCCCGCGCAGGTAGGCCGAAATCTTGCCCTGGGTCTGCGCATAGCCTATCCCGATTCCGGTGCGGTACAGGTTGCCACCGTGGTCGAAATCGAGCCGATCGAAGTCGCCGTAGACGAAGGCGTTCTGCCCGAACTGGAATGCCGCCTTGACGCCGTTACCCCTGGCCGATTCACCGAAATAGCCCGAGTTCCCGAGTTCGCTGTGTTGCACCTGGATATAGGAGTAGTCGCTGATCCCCGCGGGATCGGCGGATTGGGACGTCGCTGCACTCGCCGTTCCTGCCATGGCGAATACGGCCAGGGTGGCAAGCGCCACGAATCTTGCATTCATGTCCAGCACCTGTTCGACGGAATCAAATCAAAACCCGGCCGCCGGGGATGCCGATTGCGGCGAGCACTTCGGCATATGGTAACGCCATCGATATCCTGCGGCCGCGGGAAAGGTTCGCCGATGACCCCGACTTCCTCGCGTCGAGGCGGATCCGGAAGACCCGCCGGCGCTTCGCTGCGGCGACCAGGGCGCCGTCGCCCCCGGCCGGCAGGCCGCGATCCGGGAACGCCGGCAGCCGGTCCGTGTTGCGCGTGGGTACGGCACGCGACGGTGCGTGCGCCGCCGTCACAACTCCTCGGACCGCGGCGGCGACCCGGGCAAGAGCAACCCCAGGCGGCCCGCCACCCATTTGGCCGTGGTGGCCTGCAGGATGATGGTGATCAGGATGCCCATGAAGATGATCGCCGCCAGCACGTCCGCATGGGGTGCATGTGCCCCGACCAGGATGCTGGCCATGGCGCCCGGAATTACCCCTGTCTCGCGGATCCACGACACGAAGGCCAGCTCCCGCCAGGTCCAACGCGCCCGGCGGTCCGGCAAGGTGCTGACCAGCACCGTCACCGGCCGCGCGATGAAGATGAAGACCGCGACCACCAGTAACCCCTGCCACCAATACTGCGCGATCAGTTGGAGCTTCACCTGCGACCCGAGCAGGATGAAGATGAACATGCGGGAAATCAGCGATGTCGTGCCCACGAAGTCTTCGAAACGGTCCTCGTCACCCGGCTGCATACGCAGGCCGAAGTAACTCATGTTGCCCATGACCAGGCCCGCTATGAACGCCGCCATGAACCCGCTGGCATGCAAACCCTTCGCTCCGAGATAACCGCCGATTACCGCGATCAGGGTTACCAGGGGCAGATATTCCATCAGGAATCCGTAACGCTCGTGCGCTACGAAAAAGGATCCGAGATACCCCAGCACCAGGCCGACGCCGATGCCTATGCCGGCCTCGACCAGGAGATCGAGCAGGTCCTTGCCCACATTGAGGTGACCGCTGCCGGCACCCCCGACCACGAGAGCGAGCATCACGAAAGTCAGGATCGCGCCCATAGGATCGTTCAAGGCCGACTCGCTGACGACGAACTGGGCCACCTTGTCGCGCACGTGTACCTGCTTGAAGACCGGTATCAGCGTCGCCGGATCGGTCGCGCACATGGCGGCCCCGAGCAGCAATCCAACCGTGATGGGAATGCCGATGATCCAGTGCGCCGCAAAGCCTGTCATCAACGCCGTCACCATTACGCCCACCGTAACGATGATGACAAGGGATATCCAGACCTTGCTCAATATCTTCAGATGCAGCGTTGCGCCGCCATCGAAGAGTATGTAGCTGGCCGTGAAGATGATGATGGTCCACGACAGGACGGAGGTCGCCGGAATATTGAGCCAGCCGAGCGCTTCGGGACCGAGCGCGATACCCGCGAGCAGGAAAAGGACGATGTCGGGCACTCGCAGGCGGCGTGCGATGTAACCGAGGATCGACCCTGCGGCAATGATGATGCCGGCTGCCAACAGGATGTGGTCAGCCCGAATTTCCGAAGCGATTTCCATGCGGACTCCTCGTTGATTTGGATGCCAGAGGCGACACGGGCCCGGGCGTCGTGCTTACCGGCCGCCGGCGATTTTATCCCACAAACAGTGCCCCGCCTTGTCCCGGATCGCCTCGAGGCGCGCCTCATGGGCGGTGCGTTCTTCCGGGCTGACGGCGACCGCGGCCAGCGGCGCCCTGCGGTTCCCCGCGCGTCCTACCTCCAGCGTCGCCTCCGCCTTGCTGCGCGTCTCCAGGCCGAGGTCGACCTGGCCACCCGTCATCGACAGATACACCTCGGCCAGCAACTGCGCGTCGAGCAGGGCCCCGTGGTATTCGCGGCCGCTGTTGTCCACGTTCAGGCGCCGGCAGAGCGCATCCAGGCTGTTGGCCTGCCCCGGATAGGTTTCGCGCGCCAGCAGCAGGGTGTCGAGCACGTCGGCCCACTCGCCGACCGTGCCGTGGGCCGGATCGAGTCGCCGATACTCGGCATCCAGGAACCCGACGTCGAACGGCGCATTGTGGATGATCAGCTCCGACCCGGCAATGAACTCGCGCAGCTCCGCGGCCACCTCCGCGAACAGCGGGGCATCGGCCAACTGCGCGTTGCTGATGCCGTGCACGTCCTGCGCTCCGGCCTCGATCTCCCGCTCGGGGTTGATGTAGCGATGCAGGGTCCGCCCGGTATATACGCGATCGTCCAGCTCGACGCACCCGACTTCGATGATGCGGTGCCCCGCCTCGGCATTGAGGCCCGTGGTCTCCGTATCGAGCACGATCCGGCGCACGGGTCAGGCCCTCCGCTTTCCGGCGGCCACGCTCTCGGCTGCCGCCCTGGCCAGGTCGTCGGCCCTTTCGTTGCCGGGTACGCCGGTGTGGCCCCGCACCCATTTCCACTGGACGTCGTGGGGTTCCGCGACCTCCAACAGCCGTTCCCACAGATCCCGGTTTTCCACCGCCTTGCCGGCCGCCGTTCGCCATCCCCTGCGCTGCCAGCGCGGGATCCACTCGGTCATGCCCTGCATCACGTAGCGCGAATCCGTGTACAGCACCACCTCGCATTTGCGCCGCAATGCCTTCAGTGCCGCTATCGCGGCCGTCAGTTCCATGCGGTTATTGGTGGTCTCGGCCTCCGCGCCGCTCAATTCCCGCCGATGCCCGCCGTATTCGAGAACCGCGCCCCAGCCGCCGGGCCCGGGATTGCCGAGGCAGGCACCGTCGGTATGGATTTCAACCCGCACGGCCGGCTCCCGGGACTTCCAGGGAATGCGGCGCCTTCTTCTTCTGTCGCGTCCAATCCGGGCGAAGCATCGTCGCGCCCGGTACGCGCCGCCGCGCCGCCGCCAGGTAAACGCCCGGCAAGATGCCTCCGGCACCCTTCAGGGCACGCGCGTATTCCCAGCTCAGGCCATGCCGGGCGGCCAGCAGCCGCAGCCGCCAGACTCCCACGGGGAACGTACGGCTGCACACCCATTCGCACCGCCAGGCCCGGCAACCCACGACGACCAGGCGGCCCTCCGGGCGCAAGACGCGGGCGGCCTCCGCCAGCCAGGCGCTGCGCGGGCCGGGACGGTCCATGCTGTGCATCATCAACACCAGGTCGACACTCTCGCTCGACAAAGGCAGGGCCTCGACGCGCGTGCGGATCATGGCTCGCGATTCGTCGGGGTCCAGCGAAAAGACATCGGTGAACCGCGCGGGCGGTATGGCCTGGTGGGCGCAGGCCCCGATCTGCACGGCCACGCGTCCGGCAAGCGAGGCCAACAGGCCCCGCAACACCTGCGCTTCCGCGTGCAACCGGGATTCCGTGCCTGCGTCGTGCATCCTCATTCCACGCGTATCACCCTTCCACGGCCGCATTGTAGCCTGCCGGCCCACGGCTCTTGAAGCCGCCGTCGCGTACGCCGGGGTGGCTCCCGGCGAGCCCCGCGGCCGGCGGTTTGATCAATGCCGCTCCACTAATCTAATATCGTCCCCATGCTGACCGTTACGCCGCTGCCCGCTTTCAGGGACAACTACATCTGGGCCCTGCGCGAGGGCGACCGGGCCGTCGTGGTCGATCCCGGGGACGCCGGGCCGGTGGAGCGCTGGCTGGCCGCCGAAGGGGTCGAACTGGCCGCCATCCTCATCACGCACCACCACCCGGATCACGTCGGGGGGCTAACGGCGCTCAAACGAGGCCACCGGGTACCGGTATTCGGACCGGCGGGCGGCCATATCCGCGGCATCGACAAGGCGCTCGCCGAGGGCGATCACGTCACCCCGGCCCCCGGTTTTCCGGATTTCGAGGTCCTGGAAGTGCCCGGCCACACGCTGGACCACATCGCCTATTACTCCGCGGCCGAAAAGCTGCTGTTCTGCGGCGACACGCTATTCTCCGCCGGCTGCGGAAAACTCTTCGAGGGCACCGCCGAACAGCTTCATCGTTCGCTCTCCCGCATCGCCGCATTGCCCGGTGCGACAAGGATTTACGCCGCCCACGAATACACCGTGGCCAACCTGCGCTTCGCCCGGGCCGTACTGCCGGAGGACATGAAACTTGAACAAGCCTTGGCAAATGCCTTGAAAATAAGGGAGAATGAGGGTGTAACATTGCCTTCGACGGTAGGCGGGGAGCGGGAAATCAATATCTTCCTGCGCACCGGCGAACCGGCGGTGCAAGCCGCGGTGCAAACGCGCAGCGGTGGGAGGCTGGATAGCGAGGCGGCCGTATTCGCCGCGCTGCGCCAGTGGAAGGACGAGTTTTAAAGGGTTTGACCGGGTAGCTGGATGAGAATGCGAACACTAAGGGGATCGATTGTTGCTCTCGCCCTGGGCGGATCGGCCCTGCTCTCGGGTTGCGCCCTGTTTACGGCCCAAGCACCCGGATCGGCAACGGCGGGCACTGCGACGGCCGCGGCCACTGCGGTTACCGTGGCAAGCGCAGCAAGCGCCGTCGCGGCCGAACCGGCCCCGCCCGAAGCGACCAGTACCGCGCCGGTCGTTACCTTCAAACCCATCTACAATCCGCCGGCACCGCCCGAAAACCTCTGGGTGGTGCTGCGCAACCATTTCACCCTGCCCGACGGCAACGAGCACCGGGTCGAGGTCCAGCTCGACTGGTATCGCAAGCATCCCGGCTACATGATCCGCACGGCCACCCGCGCCCAGCCCTACCTGTATTACATCGTCCAGCAGCTCAAGAAGCGCAACATGCCGCTGGACCTGGCGCTGCTGCCCATCGTCGAATCGGCCTACGACCCGTTCGCCTACTCCAACGGACGCGCCGCCGGACTGTGGCAGTTCATTCCCTCAACCGGCCGCCTCTACGGGCTGCATGAGAACTGGTGGTACGACGGCCGCCGCGACGTCGTGGGATCCACCAACGCGGCGCTCGACTACCTGCAGAGCCTGCACGAGCAGTTCAACAGCTGGCTTCTCGCGCTTGCCGCTTACAACTCCGGGGGCGGCACGGTAGAAAGGGCCATCGACTACAACAAGCGGCACGGCCGGCCTACGGATTTCTGGCACCTCAACCTGCCGCGGCAGACCCGCGCCTACGTGCCCCGGCTGCTCGCGGTACGCGATCTGATAGAGAACGCGGACCAGTACGGGATCAAGCTGCCGCCCGTTCCCAACGCACCCTACCTCGCCCACGTGCCGCTCAACGGCCAGATCGATCTCGCCGTGGCGGCCAACCTGGTGGGTATCAGCCTGAAGCAGATGTACCTGCTCAATCCCGGATACAACCGCTGGGCCACGCCTCCCGACGATTCGGTCACCCTCCTGATCCCGGCCGACCGCAAGAACGCGTTCATGAAGAAGCTCGACACGATGAGCAAGAAGATCGAGGTGCAGTGGGTGGGCCACCGGATTCGCCCCGGTGACAGCCTGGGGGTGCTCGCCCGTCGCTATCACACCACGGTGGCCCAGCTGGAACACCGCAACGGCCTCCACGGCACCATGATCCGTGCCGGGCACATCCTCATGGTGCCGTCGGCGGACAGGCACTACACGCGTTACGTCCTCTCCCAGTCCATGCGTGTGGCGGAAACTCAGAATCGGAGGCACGGCGCGAGCAAGGTCGTGGTCCGGGTCCATGCGGGCGACACGCTGTGGGGTCTCTCTCGCCTTTACCACGTCAGCGTCGACGACATCGCCGACTGGAACGGCATGGCGCCCCACGACACGCTGCACCTCGGCCAGAAACTGGTGATATGGCGCCCGGCGGGCAGCCAGCCGATCGCGGCGCGCGGCACGCGCTACCCGATATCGGCACTGCGCCGTATCCACTACGTTGTGCGCAGCGGCGATTCCCTGTCGTCGATCTCCAACCAGTTCAATGTGTCGCTGCGCAAGTTGGTCAGCTGGAACGCCCTTTCCCGCTCGAGCATCCTGCATCCGGGACAGCGCCTGACGCTGTTCGTGGACGTCCGCAACCAATTCTGAAGGAATTTCCCCGATCATGAGTTTTCTTGAAGGCAAACGAGCCCTTATCGTCGGCCTTGCCAGCAACCGCTCCATTGCCTGGGGTATCGCCCGCGCGATGCACCGCGAAGGCGCCCGGCTCGCTTTGAGCTACCAGGGCGAAAAACTGGCGGGACGGGTTGCGGACATGGGCAAGGAAGTCGGGTCGGGCGCCATTTTCGAATGCGACGTCAGCGACGACGCGGCCATTGACCGGCTGATAGCGGATGCCGCCAAGGCGCTGGGCGGCATCGACATCCTGGTGCATTCGGTCGGATTCGCCCCGCGCGAAGCGCTGAGCGGCGGATTTACCGAATCCACTACCCGCGAAGCCTGGCGTATAGCCCAGGACATCAGCGCCTACAGCCTGGTCGCACTCACCCGGGCGGCCCGCCCCCACCTTGCGAAGAGCGACGGCAGCGTCCTTACCCTGAGCTACCTCGGCGCGGTTCGCGCCCTGCCCCATTACAACGTCATGGGTCCCGCCAAGGCGAGCCTGGAAGCAGCCGTACGCTTCCTGGCGCAGGACCTGGGACACGAGGGAATCCGCGTAAATGCGATCTCCGCCGGCCCGATCAAGACGCTTGCGGCCGCGGGCATCGCCGGTTTCCGCAAAATGCTCGAACACGTCGCCAACACGGCGCCCCTGGGACGCAGCGTCAGCGCGGAGGAAGTCGGCGACGCAGCGGCTTTCCTTTGCTCCGACCTGGCGCGCGGCATCACGGGAGAGACGCTCTACGTCGATGCCGGGTATCACTCGGTCGGGATGACGCTGCCGGAATAGCGCCGGGCGACGATCGTCGGATACCGCATCGTGAATGCCGGCCCATGGCGGCCTTTCCAAGACTGTTTCAATCACGGCACGGCGGAACGTCTTCCACTATAATCCGCCAATAGTTGCAGCCTATCCCAGTACATTGGATACCAAGCGAAAGGGCAGCGTCGCCTGTGTGGGCATAGGAATGACCCTGGGTTCGCATCTCACGCCGCTGGCGCGCAGCCACATCGAGCAGTCCGACGTGATCTTCGCTGCGGTCTCCGACCGCATCGTCGAGATGTGGCTGGAACGCATGCACCCGGACGTCCGAAGCCTGCAACCTTACTATGGCAAGGGCGACAAGCCGCGCATGCAGACCTACCGCGAATGGGTCGAGGTCATGATGGCCGAGGTCCGCGCGGGCAAGAAGGTCTGTGCCGTGTTCTACGGCCATCCCGGCGTATTCGCCTGGTCGCCCCACGAAGTGGTGAAGCTCGCCCGTGCCGAAGGCTATCCGGCCCATATGGAACCGGGCATCTCCGCGGAGGACTGCCTGTATGCCGACATCGGCATCGATCCCGGCCGCCATGGCTGTCAGCACTACGAGGCCAGCCAACTGCTGTTTTACGACACCCGGATCAACCCCGATGCGTGCCTGGTGCTATGGCAGGTGGGACTGGTAGGCGACCGTTCGCTGAAACGCCTGTCCACCGGTCCCGAATACCGCCAGGTTCTGGTGGACGTCCTGAGCCGGGATTATCCGCTGGATCATGAAGTGATCGTCTATCGAGGCGCCACCCTGCCGATCCAGCAACCGCGCATACGCCGGGTGTCCCTCCGCGATATCCCGGCGACGGACATCACCCCGGAGGAAACCGTGATCCTGCCGCCCGCGTCGCAGCCAAGGACCAATCGCACGATCATGAAGCGGCTGAAGGAGTTGGATCGGGCCCGGGAGGGCCTCGAAACACCTGTCGAAACCGTGAAATAAGCGATATGATGCGATAAAGAATCCAGCGCAGCGAAGATGACCGGCGCTCCACGTTCACACATAGAGGCGGCACTGTTTCATCCACAACTGGCTGGATAGGCCATTCACCCTCAATGGAACCGCTGGGAGACAACCATGAACAATACGATCGATCTACTGGAAACCATCGGCAAGGATGCGTCGTTACGGCGTGCCTCCGGGAAAGAGCTGGCACGGACCCTGGCCGGCCTGGATGCCAGCGAGACACTTAAACAAGCGGCAGCTTCCGGGGATAGCAGTCACCTGAGGCAGGAACTCGGCGACATGGAATTCGGGACTTCCAATCATCCGGCGAACACGAACGTAACGGCCCCTGATGTGCCGGACGAGGATGATGACGATGACGATGGCGATGGTGATGACGAGGTCGAGCCCGAGCAGAAATAGCTCGTGACCGCCTACGTGCAGAGGCCGGACTGACAGGCAACTTGATGGTGCGCAGCGAATTTTCCCGGCTACCACGCGCTCTGATAGTGGCAACGGCGCTTTTGTGCGCGGCTACTGCAAGAGCCGGCGGACCGGTGCGCGACGCCTCCGCGCAACAGGCTTTATTCACCCGGGCCGAATACGACAAAACAACCAATTACTCGGAATTTCTGCATATCCTGAATAACCTCAACCAGGAGGAAGGCCGGCTATCGTCTCCACAGAAATGGCATTTGCGCTTCCTGAACGCCTGGCAGGAAGTCATCGCGGGAAAATACGCGAAAGCCATTCCGGTTCTCGGCGATATCATCAGCCACTCTAACGATCCGGTCCTCGAAGTCCGTGCCTCCGGACTGAAAATCAACATTCTCAGTCGCCAGAAAAACTACGTAAAAGCCTATGAATTGGCCAATAAACTGATATCCGACCTCCCCGCCATAACCAACAGCCAAGCGCGCGTGGAGGCTTTGAATCAGATCATCCAGATGCTCAGCTTCGCCGGACAATTCGATCAGGCCCGGGAATACATCAACCTGCTGAAATCGGAGTCCAGAACCGGCATCGCTCGATGCAAAACGCAGTCGTACGCCCTGAACGCGTTGTTCATGAGTAACCGGCTATCCCCCACGGACCCGCAACTGAAAACCGCCATAGGCCTATGCCTCGCCAACAGGGAAATGATCTATGCTCATACGCTTCAGCTGGATAAGGCTTATTTGTTGATAACAACCGATCATGCAAAGCAGGCCATCAATTACCTGCATCGCCTGACGCCCTCCATCCTGAAAGTCAAATATCAATCCCACATCGTTTCACTCCAGACCACCTTGGCGCAGGCCTATCTGTCGCAAAACGATTACTCCGACGCAAAAAGGGAAGCATTGGCGGCTATCGCACTGAGTTCGAATAGCGATAGTGCCCTGGAATTGGAAACCCCCTATTACGTGCTTTACGAGACCGAGAAACGGACCGGTAATAGCCAGGCTGCGCTTGCCTACTATGAAAAATACGTCAAGTTGGACAAGGCCTCCATAAACGATGCCAAAGCCCGTGCGCTCGCCTATCAGATGGTCAAACAGGAAGTTACCGCCAAGAAGCTGAAACTGGACGCGTTGACCAAGCAAAACCAGATTTTGAAATTGCGACAGGCGCTCGAGCACAAGGCGGCGGAGACCAGCCGCCTTTACATCGCGCTGCTGCTGGTGCTGGTTGTCTTCATCGGCTTCTGGCTGTACCGGATCAAGCACTCACAGCTGCGTTTCCGGCGCATGGCCCGCCACGACGCCTTGACCGGCACCTTCAACCGCCAGCACTTCTTCGACGAGGCCGAACGCATCCTGCGGCGATTGAGCAAAGCCGGGGCCGACGTCTGCCTTGTCCTGCTGGATCTGGACCACTTCAAGCGCATCAACGACACCTACGGCCACGCCGCGGGGGACGAAGTGCTGCGGGGCGCCGTCATAATCAGCCGGGGCGAACTACGCACCTCGGACTTGCTGGGCCGCCTCGGCGGAGAAGAATTCGGGATCCTGATGCCGTCCTGCAAGCGCGAACAGGGCGCCGAGATCGGAGATCGCATCCGTCATGCCCTGGCCACCGCGTCCATGAAACTGGACACGGGGGATATCGTCACCGTATCCGCCAGCTTTGGCCTCGCATGCAGCGACACCTCCGGCCACAGCATGACTCAGCTGTTCACAGATGCCGACGCGGCGCTCTATTCCGCAAAACGCGGCGGGCGCAACCAGCTTATCGTGGGCAACGGGGAAGATACGGAACACGCGGAGCAGGATTTCCATACGGCACCGCACCCGTCGCGGTAAGCCCGCTGCCGATTTTTCGAACCCGGTGTCGTTCGATGTCCGGGGCTTCGAATCGAAATGCCCCCGGAGATGCTTCCGATGCCTTGGAAATTTGCCGTTGAAGCGTAGCGAGCGAAGTCCGGATTGGACGCACCCGGAGCGCAGGAACCGCAGTGTACAGGCCGGTACATGAGGATTCCGAGCACCGGATGCGTTCAATCCGGCGAGCGCAGTAGCTTCAACGGTAAATTTGGCGGAGAGGGAGGGATTGATGGTGCGCTCCTGCGCACCACCCTTCGGGCGCGCTACGCGCGTCAAAATCGGCTGTCCTGCCGATTTTTCAAACCCGATGTCGTCCGATGTCCGGGGATTCGAATCAAAATGCCGCCGGAAATGCTTCTGATGCC
>JBJKSR010000086.1:0-3520 GCA_046703965.1 Gammaproteobacteria bacterium
ATCCAGGGCGTCGCGCGGAACGGCGTGGATGCCTTCAAAGGCGTTCCGTTCGCTGCGCCCCCGGTCGGACGGCTGCGCTGGCGTGCCCCGCAGCCGGTCAGGCCATGGACCGGAATTTTAAAGGCCACACATTATCGGGCGGCCTGCATGCAGGAGGGGATGTATCCACCCGGCGTGCCCGCGGAGCCGGTCAGCGAGAATTGCCTGTACCTGAACGTCTGGAAGCCCGCGAACGCCGGTTCCTCGCCCCTGCCGGTCATGGTGTGGATTTATGGCGGGGGGCTGACGAATGGGTCAGCTGCGGTCCCCCTGTACGCCGGCAACCATTTGGCACGTCGCGGTGTCATCGTCGTAACCGTCAACTACCGGCTCGGAGTATTCGGGTTCCTCGCGCTCCCGGCGCTGTCTGCACAGTCAGCGCACCACAGTTCCGGCGACTACGGACTCCTCGATCAGATTGCCGCGCTTGAGTGGGTTCACCGTAACATCGCCGACTTTGGCGGCGACCCGGGGAATGTCACCGTGTTCGGACAGTCCTCCGGTTCAATCTCGATCAGCGCGCTCACAGCGTCGCCGCTGACCCGAGGTCTCTTTCAAAAAGCCATCGGCGAAAGCGGGGGTCTTTTCGAGCCGATGGAATTGGCACCCCGATTAACGCTGCGCGGAGCCGAACGTCGGGGCCGGCAGTTCATGGAGCGCGCCGGCGCCGCATCCCTCGCAGCACTACGCGAAATTCCCGCAGAGAAGCTCCTAAGAATACCGTTTACGCCCGGCGTCATCGTCGATGGCCACGTGCTCCCCCGCGCACCCTGGAAAACCTACGCCGAGGGCAAGGCCAATCACGTCTCCCTGCTTCTCGGCTGGAATGCCGACGAAGGCGCCGCTTTCCTGGTCCACACGCGCGTAACTCCGGCTAACTACCATGAAGTGCTCGAGCGGAACTTTCCCTCCATTCTCGTTCACTTGCTTGCGCCTTCTCCCGGGCATAGCGATCGGACTGCGCGGGCCGCAGCCATAGCATTCAACACGAACATGCGGTTTCGCTGGGACATATGGAGATGGTCCGTGCTCGCCTCCACGGTCGAGCATGATCCAACGTACCTTTACGAATTCACTCGCGCGCCGCCGTACCGCCCGAGCTCCCCGTACTACGGTCTCGGCCCCACCCACGGCGTAGAAATGCAATACGTTTTTGACCATCTGGATTTTTCAGGTGCCACCTGGACTGCGGCAGACCGCAGACTTGCGAAGGTGATGCCCGCGTATTGGGTCCGCTTCGCGCGAACCGGTGACCCGAATGCTTCACCGCTGCCGCGCTGGCCGCGGTTCAACGTCGGTCGGCCGCGGTTGATGCGACTGGGCGCGACAATCGGATCCGCGCGCGTATCAGATACCGCGCCCCTGAGACAAATCACCCGAGTCTACCGCGCCGCGCGATTTGCGGTACGCCACTGGGTATCGCTGCTCATCCTTGCGATCCTCGCGGCGACGGCCCTGGTCATTGGCGTCACGCACGCCATCGGTGCCCCAGCGGCGTTCCGCCGCAATGAGAAGACAAAGTGAGTGCAGAAAATACCAACCCGCACCACAGCGCAGCAGCCGCTAGAGGGCGCTTCCCGTGATGGTCACTCTCGTGGACCGTGGAGATCTTGTCTGGCACTCGTTCCTATCGGCCGATGCGCCAGCGGACCGGTTTGCTACGGTCCTCAGGGCAGTGACGCCAGATAATCAGCCACGTCGCGCATTTCCGTCTTGTGCAGCGTTTGCGCCACGCCGTGCATGATCGCGACGTCGCGCATGTTGCTCTTGAACGAAGCGAGCTGCTTCAGGATGTATTTCGCGTGCTGCCCCGCAAGTCGCGGATATTGGTTGCTCCCAAGCGCATGTGGACCGTGGCAGTCCGCGCACGCCGGCACGCCCTGCGAAGGAATGCCGTGATGGAAGATCTCGTCCCCTTTGGCAACCAAGGCCGCGGGATGCGGCTTTCCCGGACCAGTCTTCTGGTGCGAGAAGTACTTCGCTAAAGCGACGATAGTCGCGTTAGACAGCCCGCTCGCCATGCCCCACATGTACGCCACCGCGTAGGGATCTCCACGCTTGTGATCCCGGAACTCCTTGAGCTGCTGCTCCAAGTACCAGGCCTTCTGCCCCGCGAGGCGCGGAAACATGGGATTCCTGCTGTTACCGTCTACTCCGTGACAAGTGCCGCAAACCCCGATGGCCAGATGCTTCGCCTGCGATGGCGCCGTGTACGCGCCCTCCTGAGCCACCACCGGAAGGCTGACGGCGGCGAGCGCCGCCGCGCAAAGCGCAGCCCGAATCCAGTATCGCCGAAATCTCCCATTCCTAATCCGAGCTGCCGCCTTAGAACGCATACCACAGCTCGAGGTAGAACACGTTGTTGTCCGAGGCGTTTCGGCCTAACCCATCATAGTTCTTGCTTGCCCCGTTGAACTTGTCGTACATGGTGTACTGCCCCACCAGCCTCACGTTATACCAGGGCAGGTAGTCGGCTTGAGCGATAAACCCATTGGTGTCCGGAGAGCCGTTCGCGCTTGTAATGACTCCGCAGCTCAACGGACCATTGTCAGCGAGATCGCAACCGCCGGGAGTGGCCGCAGGGTACAATAGCCTGTCGGTGCTGCCGGTCGTATCGAACCAGCTAAGCTGACCGCCGTACCTGCGCTTATAATAGTAACTCGCCCAGATCCGGCTCGTCGATAGATAATCCGTGCGGTTACTGGTATTCCCACCCGCGAAGCTTGCGTTCCAGCGAATATTCTCGTGGATGTGCGTGCCGGCCACAGTCAGGGTATTGTTTTCTCCGAGGTACTGATACTGGAAATCCTCGGCGACATCCGTGTAGCTGTTGTCAGGCCCTTGCAGGGGCTTCCCGTGGCCGGGATATTCGTTGAAGATCTCTCCGTACGTGCCCACTTCCAGCGAGTCCGCATCCCAATCGTATTCGTATGCGACTCGCCAATAGGGCGAAATTCCCTTAAGAACGTTGGAGAAGGCGCCATCGAGCGGACCTGCGGCGCCGGTCAGTCGATTGCCTCCGTCTCCCTGTGGGGCCGAGTGGTAGCCCCCGAGCTCGATATACAATGATTGGTCGTAGTAGAGGTAGCCCGTCACACCCGCCACGTTCTGCGCAAGCGCCCCGTCGATCTGGGGCGCCGCGATTGGCGAGACCGCCGCATTGCTATGCGAGAATGGGAACCCCCACGCTGGCGTGTCGTTCCAGAGGTCTTGAACCGTCGGGTTGTTATTAAGGTCAATTCCGTACGTCAGAGTATTCTTGCCGGGCAGGACGATCAGCTTGGCGAACCGCACGTCCGTATTGTCGATGCCGAAGGTGCCGCTTGCGCTTGTGTAGGTCACCTGGGTCAACATACCCATGTACGGCGCGATCTTGCCGCCGTAGAACAGACTGAGCTGCCGTGGAAATTATGTCGTGCCGCAGTGCGTGATCCCAGGTGACGCCGGATCATGTATCGATCAAAACTGCACCCGCGTCTAG
>JBJKSR010000087.1:0-4368 GCA_046703965.1 Gammaproteobacteria bacterium
TCGAACGAGCGCGCCGCCGAGGCGGTCCATGAATAGAGGGTCGTGCCTCGAGCCTGACGGCCTCCCAGGATCAGGGCGCCGACGCCTTCCTGATTGGTGGACGTTTCAGGGTTCTCCAGCGACGGCGTGCCGCCGTTCCCGTTCAGCAGGCTGGTCACCGGCAGGCCCGGACCCGTGGGCGTGTTGTCCGCCAGCGAATAGACCCATTTGTGCTCTTCGTCCCCGAGCTGCGAGTACAGCCATTTCAGGTACAGGTCGCCGTCGTTGATGCGGTAGTCGGTCCCGCCGTTGAATCCCCAGCGCGTCCGGTAGTACTCGTATTGCCGGAGGTCCGTGGCGTCGAACCATCGCTGGGTCGAGCCGTTGGCCAGCGTGGCCAGGTCGGGCGCCGGCTCCATGTCGTCGATGCCGCGACCGTTCCAGCCGTACGAGCCGCTCATCAGGAAGCCGAATCGCTTGTCCGCGCCGAAGCGCTCGCCGAACGTGCCGTCCTCCTGGGTCACGCCGCGACCGTTGATGATCGGCGTGTAGCCGCCCATGGTATCGAAGGAAATGTCCGGCTTGTCGGTGGCCATCCTGGTGACCAGGTCCACCGACCCGCCGATGCCGTCGCCCTCCATGTCGGCCTGGAGCGTCTTGTTGACGACGAGGTTCTCCACGGCACTGGCCGGAATGATGTCCAGTTTGACCTGTCGAACATCCGACTCGGGCGAGGGGACGTCGACGCCGTCGATCGTCTCGTTGGTCAGGCGCGGCTCGGTGCCGCGCACGTCGATGTATTTCCCCGAGCCTTCGTCGCGCTCGAGGGAGACGTTGGGCAGCCGGCCCGCCGCGTCCGCGATCGTCTCGTTCGGCAGGCTGCGGATCACCTTCGACGGCATGACTTCCTGGAGGTTGCTGGCGGTCCGCTCGATGTTGATGGCCTGCTGTTCGCCGCCCAGGCGCGGCGCCGTCACCTCAACGGTCTGCTTCGTCGATTCCACGCGAAGCGTGGCGGAGAGCCTGGTGGTGCGCCCCGCCGCGACGCTCAGCATCTTCGTGAACGGCGCGAAGCCGAAGTAGCTCACGCTCAGCGTGTATTGCCCGGGCGCGAGCCCGGAGATCAAAAAGCGGCCCGTCTGGCTCGACTGGACGTTGATCCTGCTGGTGGCGATCGACACTTGCGCGCCGGGCAGAACCCCGCCCGATTGATCCGTGACGGTCCCCGCGATGGCCCCCGTGGAACCACTGCCGCCGGTGGCGAACGCCGCGGTCGGTCCCATGAGGAGGACAAGAGAAACAACCACAAGTCTGCGAAGCATTGAAGTCATCGTTGCGACCATTCGCTGCGGACACCACGGCGCGGACGCAGCGCGCCCATGACGTCAGGAAAGTGCCAACCCTCGAGGCAACAGAGGCGCGTCTGAACGCGCACTGAAACGATGATCAGGATTTAAGCTTCTGAAATTGCCGCGCTGTTTCGCTTGCTTGAATGTTGGGTTAAAGGAGGGCCAACGGGGGCGTGTTCCTCGGAACCTGGCGCTGGAGCGTCGGGGTCTTCCGCCCGGACACCGGGATCATGTGACGCTGGAGGCTGCCGGAGGAGGGGAACAGGACCGGGGCAGGGGTGCGCGCCGGAAGACGACGGTCGGGGTGAGGCCGTCGGCGGGCTCGTCCGCCGGCGGGTCCTGCGGAGTCACGCGCGTTTCAGGTAGACTCTGGGGCGATCGGAGGACCCATGCGCTCCCACGGATGGTTGTGGCTGCTCGGTTGCGGCCTGATCGCCATGCAAGGCTGCTCGGCGACGCAGACGACGACGCCCGCCACGCAGTTCACGGTGTCGTTTCCCGCCGCCGCGCACATCGGCCCCATCACGGGCCGCGCGTTCGTTTTCATCACGACGCGCCCGACGCCCGAGCCGCGCCTGCAGCGGCTTGGCTACGGCGGCGATCACCCCTTCTTCGCGGCGGACGTCAGCCAGCTGGCGCCCGGGCAGCCGGCGGTGATCAACGCCGCGTCGGCCGGCGCGCCGCTCGCCTCGCTGCGCGATCTGCCCGCGGGCGACTACTACGTCCAGGCGTTGCTGGACGTCTACACCCGCTTCGCCCGTGCCGACGGCCACGTCATCTGGACGCACATGGACCAGTGGGAGGGGCAGCGCTTCAACATCTCGCCCGGCAACCTGGTCAGCGCCGTCCGGAAGGTGCATCTCGATCCGAGCAAGGGATTCAACATCGCGCTCTCCACCACAAAGGTGCTGCCGCCGGTGACCATGCCACTGGACACGGAATGGGTGAAGCACATCAAGATTCAGAGCCCGATGCTGACGAAGTTCTGGGGCCACCCGATGTATCTCGGCGCGACGATCCTGCTGCCCCGGGGCTACGCCCAGCATCCCCACACCTACTACCCGGTGGTCTACGATCAGGGACACTTCAGCCTCAACCCGCCCTTCCGCTTCACGACGGTTGCGCATACGCCGACCGCCCGCGACCGCCGGCTGCGGGCCGTGGACGGGATCGAAACGGGCTACGAGTTCTACCAGGAGTGGTCGTCGGCGAATTTTCCGAGGATGATCGTGGTGACCTTCCAGCACCCGACGCCCTATTACGACGACTCCTATGCCGTGAACTCCGCCAACAACGGGCCCTACGGTGACGCGATTCTCCAGGAGCTCATCCCGTACGTCGAGACCCACTTCCGCATCATCCGGAAGCCGGCCGACCGCATGCTCACCGGCGGCTCCACCGGGGGCTGGGAGTCGCTCGACCTCGAAGTGAAGCACCCTGACTTCTTCGGCGGCACCTGGACGTTCTATCCCGATCCGCTCGATTTCCATCACTTCCAGAGCGTCGATCTCTACAAGGACACCAACGCCTTCTGGGCGCCGGCCTCGACCGAATGGCACAGGATTCCGCGCTACATGGCCCGGCAGCCCGATGGCCAGCCGCTCACGACGTACCAGGAGATGAGCCGCAACGAAGCCGCGCTCGGCAGCCACGGACGCTCCGACCAGCAGCTCGATGCGTTCTTCGCCGTCTTCGGTCCCATCGGCAAGGACGGCTACCCGGTGGGTCTGTGGAATCTCCAGACGGGCGCCATCAACCGCAGTGCGGTCGACTACGCGCGCGACCACGGCTACGACATCACCGCGTACCTGAAGAAGAACTGGGCCACGGTGGGTCCCAAGCTGGTGGGCAAGATCCACGTCTACGTCGGCGACATGGATACCTACTACCTCAACCTGGGCGTGTACGGACTGCAGGACTTCCTGAAGACCACGACGCATCCCCACTACGAAGGGACGTTCGTCTACGGCCGCCCCGAGAAGCCGCACGGCTGGAACGGCGGCATGACGAACGGGGAGCTGCTCCGCAGGATCTACGCGGCGATGGCGCACTGAGGGCGGGCATCCCGCGATCAGAAGTGCGGCGCGGGCGATCCGTCCGACCAGGCCGGCACGAGGACGACGAACACCGTGGTGTGCCCGCCGGCGGTACGGAAGACGGGAGTGGCCGGTGCGTTGGCGCCCCAATCCGGCGCCGCCGCGCTGGGGAAATAGAACATCAAGTGCGGCCGCCACGCTCCCGGATGGTTGCCGATCCACTGCCCGCGCCTGGACATCATGTAGCACATGGCGCCAGGGGCCGGCTCGTGGAGTGTTCCGGCAGCCCATGCCGCGCGCTCTCGATCGCCGATCTCGCGTTCGGACGCGCCGGAGAGCACCCATGTCGTCCGCGTCAGATACCGAGGCAGCACCGATCGCGCGCCGGCCGCATTGAAGCAGAAGGGGGCGCGGACCTTCGGGTTCCAGAAATCGGTGGGCTTCACGCTCAGCGCGTTGCTCCAGGACCGTTCGACGAGGCACACGAACCCGTTGCTCCCCTTCACAGCCGTGGCATAGCCGTGGGCACCGAGCACCACGACCGTGGCATGCCTCGAGACGGCAGGCGGGGCCGCCGTTCGCGCAAGCGCAATCTCCTCCTGCTGGTTCGCTGCGAGATAAGGCGCGAGTCGGGTCGATGCGGTGTGCGCCGAACCCGGGCACGCGGCCAGCGCCGCACTGGCCGTGACGATCGTCAGCCATGACGCGATCAGCGCAGAGGCGCGGCAGCGACGGTACACAGGTTTCTCCATACGCTCCTCTCCGATTCTTCTGCTCGTGCCCTGGACTGCGGGTGGCATGTAGCGTTGGTTCCTTGTCCTGTCGTCAGTGCTTCCGGGGTGATCGGCGGCCAGTGCGTCGCGTCCCGCCCTGAGCGAACAACAGCTCGATGTACCGGCGCAGATGATCGAGACTCCCGGCGGCGACCGCAGCGCTTCCCTGCGCTTTCGCCAGGATGAAGCCGCCCTGAATCACCGCCAGGATGTGCAGCGCGAGGCCTTCCT
>JBJKSR010000088.1:0-2746 GCA_046703965.1 Gammaproteobacteria bacterium
GTGCAGCCCCTGCGCGCTACTGGCGGGCAGCGAGTTGGCGGCACTGGCGGGGACGGGTTGCTCGGTGACGTGGGACATGGCGGACTCCGGCTATCCAGACACACATTGCCAGTGTCCGTTCCGCAAACCGCGTGTTGACAAGCGTGGGATGGGGTGCGGGTGCGGGTGAACGGGTTTGGAGGTAACGGGAAGGAGGCGGGGGTGGTCAGGAGACCGGGGCAGCGTCGGCGGCGTGCCAGCGGTCGGGCAGGAGGGCCGGCAGTTGACTCACGGGCAGGGCCGCGATGCGGGCCAGGATGCCGGTGAGGTAGCGTTGGGGGTCCAGGCCGTGGCGTTCGGCCGAGGCGACGAGGCTGTAGAGCGTGGCGCTGCGTTCGGCGGCCTGATCATGTCCGGCGAAGAGCCAGTTACGGCGGCCCAGGGCCACCCGCTTGAGGGCGCGTTCGGCCGCGTTGTTGTCGATGTTGAGCAAGCCATGCGTGGTGTAGACGCACAACGCCTCCCACTGATTGCGCAGGTAGCCGATGGCCTGGGCCACCGGGCTGCGCGGCAGCACCAGCCGCTGGTTCTCGTCCAGCCACGCCTTGATCTGCGCCAGCACCGGCACGCTCTTGGTCTGCCGCAAGGCCAGCCGGATCGCGTCGGCCTCGAGCGGCGTACAGTCCTTGGTCGTGGCGATCTGCGCGGTCGCCTCGTCCTCCACGGCGTAGAGCTGGCGCACCATGGTCAGCATCCAGGCGCAGCGCTTGGCGTCAGTGTCCCTGGCGTCGAAGAAGTGGCGCCTCCCATGGGCCCAGCAGGCCACCTCCTTGACTCCCCCCTCACCGCCTCCCCCCGCTTGGGCATAGATGCCGTCGTAGCCGCCGTAGGCATCTGCCTGCAGGTACCCTTTGAAGTCGCCCAGCCAGCGGCGCGGACCGGCTCGGCTGCGGTCTACCGTGTAGTCGTAGACGATGTAGGGGTGATCGCGATCGCCGATATACGTCCAGATGCGCCCCGATTTGCACTTGCCCTGGATCGTCTCATCCTGCACCGGCACCCGGGTGTCGTCGGTGTGGATCACGCGCGATTCACGCACCTTGGCGGCCATCAGGTCCACCAGCGGCTTGACCAGCTCGCCCGCCGCCAGCAGCCAGGCGCACATCGTGCTCCGCGCCACGTGCACGTCGTGGCGGGCGAAGATCCTCTCCAGGCGGTACAGCGGCAGATGATCGCCGAGCTTGCTGGTGATCACGTACGCCAGCAGCCCCGGCCCGGGCAGGCCCTTCTCAATCGGCTGCGGGGTCTTGAGGGCCACTTCGATCTGCGGGTTCAGGCCGTTGGTCTCGCACGCCCGGCAGGCGTACTTGAAGCGGATGTGCTTAAGGACCTTGAAGCTCGCCGGGTGGTATTCGAGCTGCTCGCTGACTTCCTGGCCGATCCGGCAGCGCTCCTGCCCGCAGCACGGGCAGATCTTCTCCTGATCCGTCAGGTCATGCTCGATCGGGATACGCGGCAGGGCCTCCGGCAACTTCGCCCGGCCATGCTTATGCCGCACGCGGCGGGTGGTCAGTGGTTGGTCGGCTTCCTGTTCACAGGCCGCTTCATCGACCGGCAGCGTGTCGATCACCACGCCGAAGAGCAGGAGCTGGGCTGGATCGAAGCGTTCGGACTTGGGCCCGTAGAACCGGCGGAGGAGTGCTGCGATCTCGGCCTGGTGCTTCTGGCGCTGGGCCTCCAGCGCGTCGGCGGCTTCGCGCTTGATCTGTTCGATGAGGGCATCGCGCTGCTGCAGTTCCACGTCGCGCTGCGCCAGTTGCATGCTGCGCTGTGTGAGCAGTTGCTTGAGAACGGCGGGATCATCGGGCAGTGTGTCGGTCGCATCCATGCACCAGATAAGACACCAGAGCCGGGTGAACGTTGTGGCAGCAGTCGCTCAAAGGCAGATGAAGACCGCAGCGTCAGCGCCGCGCGGCCAGTTCCAGTCCGGCGAGCAGCCGCATCAGCTCCGCGCTGGACACGGCGACCGTCTTGTCATCCGAGGCGGGAAAGACAAACGTGCCGCGTTCGAGGCGTTTATAGTAGATGGCCAGGCCGTCTTTATCCCACCACAGGATCTTCACCCGCTGGGCGTTCCTGTTGCGGAACACGAACATGCTGCCCGAGAGCGGATCGTGGCCCAGGAAGGCCCGCACATGCTCGGCCAGGGCGTCGAAGCTCCGCCGCATGTCCACCGGCTGCGTGGCCACCCAGACCTGGACGGGAGCGGCCCCGATCACGAGGCCGCCGCCAGCGCCACGAGCGCCTGCACCAGTTCCGCGACCCGCGCCGCCGGCGTCGCCAGCGGCAGACGCAGCACCCGCCCGTCGCCCAGTTCCACGATGACCTGACCGGCGTCGCCTGCCACGCCCGCGATCTCCGGTGGGGCCACCGTCACCGGCACGAACGCCGGCCGGTGGCCCGCCTGCGCCGGCTCCCGATCACGCCGTGCGAGTTTCCGCCGCCACCCATAGCACGACGGCTCCGACAACCCTTCAAGCCGGCAGAACTCCCGCACGCTCAGCTTGCTCTTCCGCTGGCGTGCCACCAGCCTCCGCCACCGCGTCTCCCGCGTCGGATCGCGCTCGCTCCTGGCCATCGCTTGCCTCCGTCAATGCAACGGCACCATCCTGCCGGGCGGCGGCTACGACGTAAAGATGCGGTTCGCCGAACGCACACTGATCTACGCGGTGACCCGGCTGGTGCGCGAGGCGCGGGTCTTTGCACG
>JBJKSR010000089.1:0-3573 GCA_046703965.1 Gammaproteobacteria bacterium
TGCGCACACTGCTGGGCGAGGACGATCATGACTGAACTGCATCCCCTGGGACCCGAACTGGAACCGCCGCACGGTGGCCTGGCACGGCTGCAGCACGCCGTCGAGGGCACGCGCAAGGCCCCCCGACCGGGAAGCGGCTACTGGATCGCAGCGGGACTGGCGGCCGGCCTCGTCCTGCTCTCGATTCTAGTGCCGTGGCACACGCCCCCCGGCCAGCAACGGATCCGCGAGGCCGTGAAGGAGACACTGACCGTCTCAACGAAGACCCGGTTCAAGAACGCCGCCTACACGGAAATTCCGAGCCGGGACCCGCACGTACGCATCCTGCTGGTCGGCAGCCTGGACGCGTCGCGGCAAGACAAGAAAGACCGCACGCGGGAGCAAGCGATCGGCGGGTAAACATCACTCTCGCAAAAACGCCAACGTACAAAGGCGCCCAAGCGAACGAATTCCGGTGACCGCCTTCGAATCCACACCCCAGGGACCCGTGACGGCCATATCTGGTCGTTCGTGCGCCCGCTCAATTTCGGCCGACCAAAATGTGTTTAATGTACTGCGAGCGGTGCCAGGCCAAAGGCTTCCGTCAATGTCGGGTGTGGATGAATGGCTGCAGCCAGTTCTTCCAGCGTCAGGCCATGGCGCACCGCTAACGCCGCCTCGCCCATGAGGTCGGCGGCGCCTTCCACCAGCGCATGGATGCCAACTATGCGTCGGTCGCCGCGCCGGTAGACGATACGCAGGCGCCCGCTCGGGTCGGCGCTGATCTGCGCCCGGGCGTCGACCCTGTAGTCATATTCGACGACCCCTACATCCTCGCCGGCAGCGCTTGCTGCCTCCTCGGTAAGTCCTGCAATCCCCAACTCCGGGTAGGAAAAAATGACCGCACTGTTATGCTCCGGGCGAGGAAATGCGGCCTCATTGCCAAGCAGATGGCGGGCCAGGGCCTGCGCCTGAGCCGTGGCCCAGTGCGCGAACATGGGGTTACCTACCAAATCTCCGGTGGCATAGATGCCCGATTCGTCGGTCTGCAGGGTTTCATCGACTTTGAGGCCATGACGATCGTGGCGAATAGCGGTCGTCTCCAAGCCGAGGCCGGAGACGTTGGGATGCCGTCCGGCAACGATGGCCACCACCTGCGCCCCGGCATCCTTCGATTTTCCCCCTTGGGTAAAGCGGATGGTATGTTTGTCTTCCGTGCCCTCTATCGATTCGACCGTCACGCCGGCATGAATGTCAATGCCATCGGCCGCGAGCCGCTCGGCGAGCAATCCGGCGAGTACGCTGTCGACCGGTCCGAGGATGCGCGGCATGGCCTCCAGAAGCGTCACACGAGCACCGAGCATCGCAAAAATCTGTGCCATCTCCACACCGACAGGCCCGCCGCCGATCAGGACCAGGGACTCGGGGACAAAGCCAATCTCTATGAGACCGGTCGAATCGAGCACGCCCGGCAAGTCGGCGCCGGGGATTGGAAGATGGTTGGGCACAGAACCCGTTGCGAGTATGGCATGTTCGAAGCGCACCAGACGGCTGCCTTCGGTCCCTTCCACCATTGCCGTACGTGCTCCGGTGAGCCTTGCATGTCCGAATACGACCTCAAGGCCCTTCAGTGCCTTGGCCTTGTCCAGTGCGGCCTGCGCACGCTGCGTCAGGATGAGGTGCCGACGAGCTCGCACCGCACTCCAATCAACAAGAAAAGGGTCATTCCCCGAGGGTTTTATACCGAACTCGGGGGCTCGAGCACACTCCCTCCGTCGCGCCGCGACTTCACGGTAAATCTTGGATGGGATGCAGCCCTCGAACAGACACGTGCCGCCGAGGCCACGGCCGGCTTCCACAAGAAGGACACGCTTGCCGGCTTGTGCCAAGGTCAACGCCGCTGGTGTGCCACCCGGGCCGCCCCCAACGACCAAGACATCAATGCGTGCATTATTGTTCACAAGCATCTCCTTGTCGCCATACAAAGAGCGTACACGCCTGATGTCGCCGGCAATTTGACCTACGTCACCTCGACCTTATTCCGGATTCCAGCGCCACACCGAACGAAGGGGAAACCAGCCATTGAGGGCTGCCACGAATGGCGGCTCTTGCAGTCGGCAGGTGTCCCGAATGGGCCGCTTACTGCCTGTGAGCCGGTGATTGAACGGTGGTTCGCCCTTGGCCAAGAATTGCCATTGACTGATCCTCCCATTCTTCGCGCCTTTGCGAGAGGCCCTCTTATACGGCGCTTTTATGGACTTCGTCGATGACGATGGCGAGCTGGTCGGGGTCGACGTCGGGCGTAATGCCGTGGCCGAGGTTGAACACGTGGCCGGGCCCGTCGCCGTAGTCGGTGATCACGGCGCGCACCGCCGCGCGCAGTTCGGATTCCGGCGCAAAGAGCGCAGCCGGATCGAGGTTGCCCTGCAATGCCACCTTGCCCGCGGTCGCCTTGCGTACGGCGCCCAGGCTCGCGGTCCAGTCGAGGCCCAGGGCCTCGGGGCCGATTTCCGCGAGTGCGGCGGCGTGCTGCCCGGCCCCCTTGGGGAATATGATCAGGGGCTTGTCGCGGGCCACCGGGTCGGCCTTCAGTCCCCTGACGATCTCCGCCAGCGGCAGGCGGCAATAGCGCTCGAACCCGTCCGGCGTGAGCAGGCCCGCCCAGCTTTCGAAGATCATGAGCGCGTCCGCACCTGCACGGGCCTGGGCCGCGAGGTAGACCATGACGGCGGACGCCAGGCGTTCGGTCAGCAACCCGGCCAGCTTCGGGTCCGAATGCAGCGCCGCACGGGCGCGGCGGAACTCGCCGCCGCCCGACCGGCCTTCCAGCATGTAGGCCGCGAGGGTCCACGGGCCGCCCGAGAAGCCGATCAGTGGTTTCCCGTCGGCCAGCTCATGGGTTACCGCCCGCACCGTATCCAGCACGTAGGCCAGGTCGGTCTCCGGATCGGGCAACGGCAGGGTCTCGACCTGCGACCGGCGCTCGATCGGAATGCGGAACCGCGGTCCCTCGCCGGCCACGAATTCCAACCCCAGGCCCATGGCGTCGGGGATGGTCAGAATGTCGGCGAACAGGATGGCCGCATCGAGGTCGAAGCGCTGCAGCGGCTGGAGGGTCACCTCGCAGGCCAGTTCGGGCGTCTTCATCAACGTGAGAAAGCTGCCCGCTCGCTCGCGCGTGGCGCGATACTCGGGCAGGTAGCGCCCGGCCTGGCGCATGATCCATACCGGGCGCCGGGACACCGGTTCCCGGTACAGAGCCCGCACGAGGTCGTGCCGGCGGCTCATGCGCGGCCCACCGCCGCTTCGATTTCCTCCACGATCGCCGCCGCCGCGGCGCCCGGGTCGGCGGCATCGCGGATGGGGCGGCCGACGACCAGGTAATCCGCGCCCGCGGCGATCGCCTCGGCCGGACTCAGCACCCGCTTCTGGTCGTCTTCCTCGCGATTCGCAACGGGACGGATGCCGGGCGTGACGACCAGCAGGCGGCGATCCACCTGCTCGCGCAGCATTGCCGCCTCCCGCCCCGAGGCCACCACGCCGTCGAGACCGGCCTCCAGAGCCCGGCGCGCACGCGAGGCCACCAGCGTGGGC
>JBJKSR010000090.1:0-11737 GCA_046703965.1 Gammaproteobacteria bacterium
GTTTCTCGCTCGCCGAGTCACTGGGGGGAGCCGAGAGCCTGATTGCTCACCCCGCGACGATGACGCATGCGTCCATGACGCCGGAAGCACGGGCTTCGGCAGGTATCACCATCAATCTTCTGCGGGTATCGGTCGGAATCGAGCATCCCGATGACTTGGTTGCGGACCTGGCCGACGCCTTGGCCCGCGCGACAGAGGCCAATCATTTGGCCCCGAAGAGGGTTTAAACGAGGTGTGTCCCGGGCCTTGCCCGGGATACTTTTTGGGCCGGATCCCGGCCTGCGCCGAGACGGCAACACTGCGCACTCTACATTCCAGCTTGGGCCGGGATGACAGAGATTTTAGCCCCGGCTTTGTGGCCGGGGCAGTCCACGCCGATCTCTTGGTAACCAGTGGCGCGACAATCCCGGTCGCGCGCTCGATCGGGCGGCAATTGGAACCCGGGCTTCCAATCCTTATGACAGTAGGGCTCCATCCGCGGTGCCAGGCATGGCCAAGCATGTGCATATCGCCATCGAAACGGCATGAGTAGAAGGGCGAGTTGGCTGTCGCAAGCACCTCTCGTGGGGAGTCATTAACTGCATGGCAAGATTTTCCGATACGCGGTCCGTCCCCCGAAGGAACCGAGGAAGGCCGCCCGGGGGCGGCCTTCTCGTCATCGCGGTTTTTACTTAGTTGCTTCGTCGGGCCTCCGCGAACCGCATCGTCAGAACAAGTCCCAACAGTACGGCAATGCCCAGCCAGCCGAAGCTGCCGGCCCCTCCCGAAGAGGACGACTGGGGCGCCGTGACCGTCATCACGGTCTGCGTACCGTTATTACTCGTATCGGGATCGTTGCTCGCCGTGCTGACCTGCGCGTTGATTATGCCCTTTCCTATACTGTAAGCCTCCATGTCAACCTCGACAGTCGCAGTGGCCCCCGTCGCCAACTGGCCGATATTACAGGTCAGAGTCTGACTCGTAATCGAACAGCTGCCCTGAGAAGAGGTTCCCGAGAGGAAGTTCACTCCCGCCGCAGGCTTTGCGACGAACTTCACTTCGGACGAGGTATCGGGTCCGTTGTCGGTCACCTTGAATTCAAGCGTGCCGGAACCGTCCTTGGTCATCGAATCCGAACTTGGTGCACTCAATGCCATATCAGCCGTGCCAAGCACCTGATTGGTCAAGGTAACCGTATCGCTACCGGGACCGCTGTCAGGCTCTCGGGCATTCACCTGGAAGGTACTCGCGACCTTGCCGGCGCTCGCGCCCTTGACCTCGAGCGTTTCGGTTGCGGTGGATCCGAGAGCGATCGTGCCCAGATCACACATGACGGTGCCGGAAGACTCGGTGCACGATCCATCGCCGCTCGAAGCCTCGTACGCGACGCCATTCGGCAACTGGTACGTAAGCGTGACCTGACTTGCAGGACCGTGATTGGCTGCCTGCTTGTTTTGAACGGTCAGGGTGTAGGCAAAGTCATCGCCTTTCTGCACGGAGTTGGCACTGACGTCACCGCTCAGCACGAGGTCGACCGGCTGCGGATCCCAGGTGACGGTTAGCGGCACGTACTGGTCACTATACGGGGTATTGCCTTCTACCCTTATATAGCCGGTGGACGTCGTCAACTCCTTCTGCCCCGTGCCATTGACAATCAGCTGACCACTGACAGTATTACCGGATGCAACCGTCCCGCTGGCGGGCGAGGACGTGAGCCACGACAGCGCGACCGGTGTGCCGCATTGATCGTAGCCGGGCAGTACCTCACCATCAGTTGAAGGTCCGCCGGCGCCCACACCACCGACTTCATAGAAGCCGCAGGTACTTCCGCCCCGGTAAACGCTAGTGTTCGAATTCGGGAGGCGACTCCAGCTGTTGGCGACCGGATCGTAGGCATAGCCCTGATTGGTCAGGCTGTTGTGTGCCACACCTCCGGAGACCAGCAACTCACCGTCGGCACCGGTGTAGCCCGAAGCCCACAAGCTTATCGGCATATTGGGTATCGATGACCATTTGTTCGTGGACGGATCGTAGACATAGCCGTCGTCATAGGTCGTGCTTCCCGATAAGCCGCCTGCACAGTAGAGCTTGCCGCCGATCCCGCCGCACGCTTCCCAGGAGACAGGATGCGGATAGGCTGCAACCTCGCTCCAGGTGTCTGTCTGCGGATCGTAAACCTGCGTGTCGGTGTTGCCGCACGCAAATTGGGAGCACCCGCCCACGATATACAACTTGCCATTCACTACGGCATGGGCCGCACCCGCGTAGGGGGTGGGGATGGCTGCACCGGTGCTCCACGAGTCGGTCGCGGGATCGTAAATTCCCAGGTTGGCCACCGGAGTTCCCGTTGAACTCCACCCACCGATCACGTACAGTTTTCCGCCGATTACGGCCACCTGCGGCGCTTCACGGGCGATCGGGCTGCTGGTGACCGCGCTCCAACTGTCGGTGGACGGGTCGAAGGCATATACATCCGACAGGAAACTGCTCTGCCCGTTCACGCCGTCGACCGAATAGATCAGGCCTGTAGTCGGATCGCGGGCCACGCCGTTGTCGTAGACCGATGTCGGATACGCGGCGATACCCTTCCACGGAGCCTCGTTCGCGGTCGCGGAGCGCGGCGACACATCGCTTGCGATCGGACCGCTCAACACACTCAGAGGCGAGAAGTGTCCCTTGATCATCTTCAGCGAAGCCCCCTGGCCCTGGGCCGTCGACGGCGGAGGCGCGTCTACGGAGACCATCCTGAAGTGCGCCCCCGCAGTGCCGCTATTAGTGATAGAGACCGGCACACTCTTCTGGTTGTTCACCATCACATCCAGCGTGTACTGCCCGGGACTGACCTGGAGTTTGCCCGCATCCAAGACGAAGTTTTGAGTCTTGACCGCGTTGTTGGCGAGGCTCAATTGTGCAGACGCACTCGTGTAACGATGATCGGATGCCGTCAACGTGCGCTGACCGGCAGGAGCGAAGAACAGGTATCCGCCTACCGGGAAATTCGGATCCGATGCATTGGTCCAAGTATCCACTTGATCGCCCTGGTCATCCTTGACGGTGGCCCAGTCAATGCCCTTTCCGGTATTCCCGTCCGTCACCTGGCCGAATAACAGGCCTCCTGCTTGCGGCTCGCATTCGCCGATAGCCACGTCGTCCACCTGCGCATAAGCATCGTGGGCGAATGTGGCGGTATCGTAATAGTGCCAGCGTAACTCAATGCTGCCCGACGCCGGCACATACGACCCAATATTTACCAGGATATTACATCCCGGCAAGGATCCGTACCCGCCGCAACTATCGGAAGCGCTCGCCCAATGCGAGATCGTCGTCCAATTGCTGCCGCCGTCCGTGCTGATATCGAGATCCAACGCTTCGGAATCGAACGTCGTATGCTGGAAGTTCGTCTTGTAGCGCAGAACCGGATTCGCCGGCAAGCTGGTGACCGGTATCGGCGGGGTCACGAGCGAGGTGTCATACGGCCCGGGAGAATGCGCCCAGGCCACGTTGCTACCCGCGTCGGCCGTCTCACCGGTTCCCCCGGTCCAGTTGCTTACCAGCCAATCCGCAGCCGTGCCCCAAGTTACCGTTGAATTGGAAATGCCGTTGTTAACCGACCAACCGGACGGCGGGAAGCTGCTCCCGTTGAAATCCTGGCTAAAGCCCTTGACGAAACTGTAGCCAGGGGCCGAACAGGTATCGGTGATCTTAAGCGGAAAGTTCTGCGTCGTATCACCGCTCAACGTCAGACTCTTGGAACCCAGCTGATATCCATCGAAGGCCGGGATGACAGTCATCTGATAGGCGTATCCTTCCGGCAAGCTGAGACTGTAGGCGCCGGTAGTTGGACTGGACCAGACCTGCGCCACCTGGCCGAAGCCGGACGTGGTAACCACGATCTGGGCGTAGAGTCCGTAGCCATGGCCGGAATTGTCGCTAACAGTACCGGAAATCTTGGCATTCGCAGCCTTGGAAAGCGTGAAATCCTGTGTCGTCGTATTGTTTTGCGTGATGCTCACTGACGCCTTTCCGTTCGAGTATCCGAAGGCCTGCACGGTCACGGAGTAGCTTCCCACCTGCAACGGTATCGAGTAGTTGCCCTTGCTGTCGGTAATCGCCTGATGAATGCCCGGCGTAGCCGATATCCGGGCGCCGGCGACAGGATTGCCGTTGCCATCGGTCACCTTGCCCTGCAGCGTGCCGGACGGCCCCTGAATGCCGATATGAGAGAGCAGGCTGCTTGCGATCGGACTACCCCAACCCGTGGGATGGTCCCACCCCGGGCCCGCACTGTAGGCGCCGTTGCTACCGGTCGTGACGTCATGGAAGTCACTGGCTTCATTTCCGGCATTGACGTCGTCATAGATCAACTTGTTTGATTGGCCCAACGATGCGCCGTTGGGCTGCTTCGAGACTCCGACAGCAAACAACGCTGCAAACTGCGGTGCTACGGCGCTCGTGCCGTAAACGCCGAGCCAACCCATGCCGGCCACATAAAGCAGGTACGGATGCAGGGAGCCGGCGTTCATCGCCATGTCCGAATCCATTCGGTATCCGGAGTTCGGCACGCCGGGGCCCGTCTGCCAGCTCGGTTGCTTGATTATCTGACTGATAGCGCCGCCCGTGTTGTTCCAAGCCGTCTCGCTGCCGTAGTCGCCGCCAAGATCAGACACGGACAGATCGGTTCCGTTGGCGGCGGTCACGTACGCGCTGACAGCCGGGTAATCGGCCATGTTCGACTGATTCGTGCCGTCGCTGGAACCGTGGTCTCCGGCCGCGGCAAACATGGAAATACCTTCCGCGGCACCCTGCATGAAAATCGACTCATCCGTGCTGGTGTCCCAGCCGACCTCGGGCGCCCCCCAACTCGTAGTCATGACCTGGGCATTATCATCGTCGACGAACTTATTGTACAAATCGGCAAACGTCGACAGACTGGCGCTTCCGCCCACATAGACATCCTGCGTGACCCCGGGCGCCATCGCGCCGTCATACTCCATGTCGAGAAGCGTTTCGATCATGCCCGACGTCGAGCCATTGTCCCCATCGACAGGGATTACGTTGACCGTGTGATTGGGCAATCCGTACGCGCTCCAGAACTCCGAGGGAGAAGGATTTGAAGCAAGCCCGGAGCTTTCCGCCGTAACGATCGCCACGGTGACACCCGCCCCGTTGCTCGAATTCGTAATTGATGGCCAGTCATAAGCCGTCGCCACCTGGAGCGGATTGAAATAGGCGGTGGCCGGAGCAGGGGCCGAAAGCGCCGGCGACGCAGCGACTTCCGCGCCGGCCTTACCGGAAAGTCGAAGTGGTGTCGTAAACGACATGGGACGCATCTGGATGGCGTTGTTGAGGCCGATTACGTTCCTCACTACGCTGGCTATTTCCTTCGGCACCTCGGGACTGTCAGTGGTGCTGAAGAAACGGCGCCCATTCAACTGATAATCATTGATCCTGATCCCAAGGGCGCTGTCGTAGGCGGCCGTTGTCGCACTGGTACGAACCAGGAGCCGGTTGCGCGACACCGACGTGACACCGATGCCCGCTTGATGCAGATATTGCTCCACGGCATTCACTTGCGCCTGCGTAGGTCCGTATTCCGCCGTAAATTCGGCCGGCGTCAAGAACTGATGGTAAACGGCACTCTGGGGATTCTGGACGTTTCTCAGGAATTGTTTCAATTCCGGCACGTTCCGCAGCCTCAGACCGAAGGTCAGGTTGATTACGGAGTCCGCCGCGTGCGGGCCCATCTTGGTCGCCTTCGCCAGCATCGACAGCGACGTCTGCAATTTGAGAGCCACCGAACTCGACGGCACGATGCTGTTGGGCAACGGCATGGTCAAGCCTGCTTTATACCCGCTTTTTGCGTTTGGCGAACTACCTGTTGCCGTTGCGCTTTTCGCATTGGCCGTTGCCGGAAAGGCCGCCATGCACACAAGCGTCGCCAACAAACAACCGATCGCAGCATACTTGCGATCCATCCCGACCTCCTTGAATCTGAAACCTCTCAATAATGACAGTGCCTTGCGCCGCCCACCCCACGAAGAACCCAGCGCAAGGATCAGCAGGATGGCCAGTTCAGGCCAATTGAATCCACCGCCGCCGCTGGTTCCCGTGGTCTTGGTCACGGGCGCGCCGGAACTTTCCACGGTAATGCTGACAGTGGCGGTATTCGACTGGTTTTGCCCGTCACTGACGTCGAATGCAAAGCTATCCATTCCTGCAAAACCGGATTGCGGCGTATAGGTAAAGCTCCCCGTTGCCGAATTCACGCTTACCGTTCCGTATCCCGGGGGAGCAACGATGCTATACCGGAGCGCATCTCCATCCGGGTCCTTCGCCTGCAGGGTGCCGCTTGCCGGCTTTCCTTCACCGGTAGTCAGGTTGCCGTTCTGTGCGACGGGCGCTTGATTGGTCACGCTGACGATCACGGTGGCCGTGTTCGAGTCGGCGTAACCGTCATTGACTTTGAACGTGAAACTATCGGCGCCCGAATACGTCGCGTCAGGCGTATACGTATAAACTCCCTTACTGGCGTCGTTGATCGTCACCTTGCCGTGACTCGGCTGACTGACGATGGAGAAAGTCAACGGGTCGTTATCCGCGTCGGTGGCCTTGAGCACGCCGTTGGCCGCGGTATCGACGGGCGTCGTCAACGTGCCGTCACTGGCAACAGGTAGATGATTGATCTTCGAGGCCGTGGACGCACTGAGGGCGGGTGTCGCACGAACCAGACTGGCGGTGCTGTAAATCATGCCACCCGGGTTGTTTTCGGCCTTAAGAACCAAATTCGCCGTAGCCGAGCCGGCATTGCCGGCAATCGGCCCGAAGTCGCATGTCACCATGCCGGACGCATTTTTACAGCTCCCCTGGCTTGCGGACGCCGAAACGAAACTGGCCGCTGCAGGCACCATGATGGTCGCCGTCACCGCCGGCGAGATGGAAGTCGAGCTATTGGTGACAATCGTCTGGCTATTGAAATCCTTACTCGGGTTGACTCGATTCGGAACACTCAGAGCAAGATCAAGCTCGGCATTTCCAAATAGATATGCGGCGCCCTGTGTGCCGTGGCCATTCACTGTCGAATACATTGCCCCGATAAGAACGTTCCGCCCCGTGTCGGCCATCGACGAACCAAAATCCGTTCCGTTGGTACTGACGAGTTCGTGAGTCTGCACCCATGTCCCGGTTGCATCCGAAAAGACGTAGGTCGCCCCGTCATTGTTCTGGTCAAATGGCATGGAGACCAGCACGGTTGTCGCGTTATAGAAATTAACCGACCAGCCAAACTCGCCGTACGGTACGCCACCCTTCGCTTCCAGCTTCTGGGTTTGGTACCAGTTGCCGCCGTAGTCGTTAAATACATAGGCCGCGCCCATGCCGGTAAGGCCGCCGCTCATCGCATTCGATGCCCCGATAATTGCCTCGGTACCGTCCATGTCGATCGACATGCCGAAATCGCTGTATTGCGTACCGTCGTTCGCAACAAGTTTCTGCGATTGCGACCAGACTCCGTTGGTTTCGTCGTAAACATAAACGGCACCCTCCGGAGTACCGTTGACGGAGGCGTCAATAGAGCCGATCATGATGGTTCCGCCGTCGATAGCGGCGGAACGACCGAAGTCCTCGTAGGAGGCGCCGTCACTGGCGATCAACTTCTGTGCCTGACTCCAGATTCCGTTCGATTCCGTAAACACATAAGCTGCGCCCTGACGCGGGTTGCCGTTAACCGTCGCCCCGGTTACTCCGAATACGGCAGTTGTTCCGGATGCGGCACTTGTCCAGCCAAGCTCATCTCCAGCGACGCCGTCACTGGCCGTCAATTTCTGCGTCTGAGTCCAGGTTCCATTCTTTTTCGTGAAAACGTAAATGGCGCCCTGCTGCGGGTTCCCATTAATGGATGCCCCAATCGCTCCGACAAAGAGAGTATCCCCGGTTATGGCCACCGATTGGCCGAAATTATCGAAAGCAGCGCCGTCGCTGGCAGTCAGCTTCTGCACCTCTTGCCAGCTTCCATTCGATTTCGCAAACACATACGCGGCGCCCTGCCAGAATTGATTGTTGACGGTCGCGTCGGGCGCGCCCACGACAATCACCGTGTTTGTCGCGGCTACAGACGTACCGAAATTATCTCCCGAGCCACCATCGCTCGCGACAAGTTCCTGCCCCTGCAACCATACCAACGAAGGCGTCGACCCGGCAGGATTGAGGCCACCGGCTTTCCCCAGCGACATTGATGGCGCTGCATTGGAACGATTTGGAAAAGCCAGGCTGCCGATAATTACGACAGCGGCCGCGAACGCAATTGTCTTGATAGTAGCTGAGGTCACCCGCATGTTGTTACTCCTGCACCCCTGAAGTGCCGTCTTGTGAACACTGTTTAAGGAATTAATCCTGTAAGCGCCATGCATTTTGTTTCTGATATGCGGAAAAGGCAACGCTTTTTAATGACAAAATCATGTCGTGATGAAAATTTATCAAAACGCCCTGTCATCCGGCGAACATGCCGGGCATGCCGGCATGAATATTCATGTAAATTCAAGCACTCAGTCAGTGCGGGTGCGACTCATTTACCAGGAAGCGACCTGTCGATATCCCGGTCGAAATCGCGTTCAGGGTTGTAGGGGGCAATCTGCGCCGGGAACTATTTAAATTTCCCTATCGAGTCACGGCGTCAACAGGCGCACCCTATATGTCAAGGCCGGCGTTAGCCACTCGAACCGGTGGTCAGCGCTCCGGCGAAAGACGCGTCGCGGCGAGCCAACCCAACTGGAAGCGGGTACGCGCGCCCAGGATCTTCATCAGTTCGACGATGCGCCGGCTGAAGGTGCTGCTCGAGATACCCAATTCACTGGCAATGCCCTTGTCGTTCATGCCGGCCGCCAGCAATGAGACCAGCTCGGAAGCATCTTTGGGTAATTGGGAATCCGGGCTTTCTATGTTGATCTGACAGGAATCTGTGAACGATACCGGCGCGGCGCGCTCCCAAAGCATTTCGAACAAGGTGTGCAGGGCATTCAGCAGCGCGGACGAGCGCACCAGCAGGGACGGGCTGTTTCCCTCGTAATCCAGGGGAATGATTGCTATACGCCGGTCTACCATGGCCATCTTGAACGGCAAAGTACTCATGCTTCGCATTTCTTCTCCGGCGCTTATGTCCGCCAACGACCGCTGTGCGGCACCGGGCAAAGCCAGCCATGCGGCATCAACGATGCTGCGGTAGTGCACACCGCGCGACTGGGCCTGCCTTTGTGTCTCGCAGTCGCGCGAACCCTCCAGCCGGGATACCCTGATCGGCGGCCGGACGAGTACTATGACTTCTTCCTGTGCCGTCAGGTGCATTTGCTCGAACACCTGGCGTTCGGCTTCCAGGCTATTGAGCAACTCCACATCCTGCTCGTGACTGTGCTTTTCCCGGGGAATCTGCTTCTGCAGTTCCGCCACCATCGATTGCGCCCGGTCCAGATCCTCCCTCCTGTAACGAACCAAAGCCTCGATGGCAATATCCGGAGATACCGGAATATAGCGCCGCGGCCTGTCCACCGTGTGGGTGACCAGGCCTTTTGACTCGATCGAGTCCAGTATTTTTTGCATATTGGCCCGGTATGCATTCAGCTCGGGAGCAATTTCCGCGACGGTTGCACCCGAATTCGCCAGGAGCCAACGATAGACAAACTCTTCTTTGTCGCTGATACCGAGGATGTCGAGCGGTCGTTCTTTGCCTGTCTCAAACGTGTTTACGGCCATTGGATGCCCTGAGGTTAACCGCCGGAATAGTAACCCACGCAGAGAAAAATATCAGACGGGCACCACCGCGCAACCGGTCGGTGAATCACACGCCCGTGCGCCGGCTTTCTATCCGGGGGACCGTAACCGAACGGGCGAGCGCCGCGGCACATGCACGGCGCGCTGCTGCGCGAGCCGGACCGGGTGGTCTCGGCCGCTCATCCAATGCCGTTCGCGGTAAGGATCGCGAGGCTTCCTCAGCGTCGCCCGTCCGTCGTTTGCGGCATTGCGTGCCGCAATCGCAAGCCGCGCACCAATTCCTTCAGCCCCAGGCCGCGCGCCTGCAAAAGCACCAGCAGATGGTAACCGAGATCCCCGGCCTCGGCCAGCACATCGTCGTCGTCCTCGCACACCGCGGCCAGCGCGGTTTCCACGCCTTCCTCGCCAACCTTCTGCGCGATGCGGCGGATTCCGGCCTCGAACAACGCCGAGGTGTAACTGCCGCCGGGACGGTCTGCGTCGCGCCTTGCAACCAGCGCATCGAGCTTGATCAGGAAGGCCAGTTCCGTTTCCGCGCCGTCGCCGAAGCAGGAGTCGCTGCCGAAATGACAGGTCGGTCCGTACGGCTCGACCGATACCAGCAGCGCGTCACCGTCACAGTCGGCATGCAGGCCCTTCAATTCCAGCGCGTGCCCCGAACTCTCGCCCTTCGTCCACAGGCGCTGCCTGCTGCGGCTGAAGAAAGTGACCTTGCCGCTTTCCAAAGTGGCATCCAGGGCCGCCCGGTTCATATAGCCGAGCATCAGCACGCGGCCGTCGCGCCAGTGCTGCACGACGGCCGGCAGCAGGCCGTCGCCCTTGCTCCAGTCGAGTCGTTCACGGTCCGAAAATTCAAAGGTCACTGGGGACTCCGTATCATTCACGGGAAACTACGGCCTCACGGGCACGCCGGCCTTGCGCAGTTCGCGCTTGAGGTGGGGAATGGCGATGGCGCCGGAATGGAAGACGCTCGCGGCCAGCGCCGCATCGACGTCGGCACCGCGAAACACGTCGACGAAGTGCTGCGGCGTGCCGGCGCCGCCGGAAGCGACCAGCGGCACCTCACAGCGCCTGCGCACTGCGGCCAGCTGCTCGATGTCGTAACCGGTGCGCACGCCGTCGGTGCCCATGCAGTTGAGCACGATCTCGCCCGCGCCCAGGCGCTGCGCCTCGTCCACCCAGTCCAGGGTGCGCCGGCGCAGCGCCCGGGTCCTGGATGGATCGCCGGTGTACTGGCGCACGCGCCACTCGCCGTCCGCGTCGCGCAGGCTGTCGACGCCCACCACCACGCACTGCACGCCGAAGACGTCGGCGAGTTCGCGGATCAGCTCGGGACGCTCCAGCGCCGGCGAGTTCACCGACACCTTGTCCGCTCCGGCATACAGCACCTCGCGCGCGCAGGCCTCGCTGCGGATGCCGCCGGCGACGCAGAACGGAATGTCGATCACCCGCGCCACACGCTCGACCCAGGCCCGGTCCACGCGACGGCCTTCCGGGCTGGCGGTGATGTCATAGAAGACCAGCTCGTCGGCACCGGCATCGCGGTAGCGAAGCGCCAGGTCGACGATCTCTCCCATGACGACGGGGTCGCGGAAACGTATCCCCTTGACCACCTTGCCGTCCCGCACGTCGAGGCACGGAATCAGCCTCCGCCTCAGCACGACAGTGCCTCGCCCAAGGTGAAGCGACCCTCCAGCAGCGCACGTCCCAACACGATGCCGGCCGCGCCGGCGGCGCGCGCGGCGCGCACGTCGTCCACGGCGCGGGCACCACCGGAAACCTGGACCGACAACTCCGGAGCGAGAGTACGCAGAGGCGCCAACAGCGACAGGTTGGGTCCGGTCAGCGTGCCGTCGCGATCGATGTCGGTGCACAACAGATGCCGCGCGCCGGCCGCGGCATAGCACGGCGCCAGGTCGTCCAGCGTGGCTTTCTCGTCCCCGAGCCAGCCGGCACTGGACAGGCGCCAGGCGCCGGCGCGCCGGCGCGTGTCCAGTGC
>JBJKSR010000091.1:0-7006 GCA_046703965.1 Gammaproteobacteria bacterium
GGATGCGCCGGCCCGTTCGCGAACAGGACGCCGACCACGGCGATGCCGCCCGACTCGTCCGCGTGCACCGCATGCGCTTCCAGCAGGTAATCCCGCCCGTCGATGCAATGCTCGGCTGGTACATGGAAGTGCACGTTCCGCAACCGGAAGCGCCGGCTCTCGACCTCGATCCCGTCGCCGCCCTCGAACAACAATTCCACGGCGTAGTCGCCGTGCGCGAGTCGCGCCGCGGGCGTTTCGTACGCAAAACGAATGGCGGGAAGCTCCGCCTCGATGCAGTCGCTCAGATCAATGGGCGACTGGTTGCAGCAGGCCTGCTCAGGTACGTTGCCGGTCAAGACAATCTCCTCTTCTGTAACCAGGGGTCATTCGGGCCGCAGCCGGGCTGCCGGGCGGTTCTCCGGCAGCGGAATGCGCTCGGGATCGCCCGCGACCGAGCCTATGCGGTCTTCGCGCCAGGCCCGTTGCGCTTCCCCGATGATCTCCTCGCTGCTGGCGACGTAATTCCACCAGACGTAGCGGGGCCCGTCGAGCGGCGCGCCGCCGAACAACACGACATGCGCATCCTCCGCTGCGGCCAGTTCGACGTCGGCGTGCGCCTCGAAGATGAGTATGTCGCCCTGCTCCCCCGTGTCGTCTCCCGCGTGCACGCCGCCTTCAATTACATACACGGCACGCTGCTCGTAGCCGCCGGGCAACCGCAAACGTCCCCCGGCGGGCAAATGCGCGTCCACGTAGAACAGTTCCGAGGTAACGGACACCGGCGAACGCGCGCCGTAGGCCTCGCCGGCCACCACGCGCAGCTTCGCATCGCCGACCGCCATGGCCGGAAGCTCCGCCGCTCCGGTGTGTTCGAAAAACGGCTCCATCGTCTCCTTGTCCAGCGGCAGGGCCACCCAGAACTGCAGGCCGTGCAGCCGCTGCGGCGCGCCCCGGTCGGCCGCGGCGGTGCGCTCGGAATGCACGATGCCGCGCCCGCTCGCCATCCAGTTCACGGCGCCTGGCTCGATGAGCTGCGTATTGCCCAGGCTGTCGCGGTGCTCGATCCGCCCTTCCCAGAGATAGGTGACGGTCGAAAGCCCGATGTGCGGGTGGGGCCGCACGTCCATCGCCTGGTCCGCCCCGAGGTCGACAGGGCCGATGTGGTCCAGGAACACGAACGGGCCGATGGCGCGGTGTTCCGGCGACGGCAGCATGCGCCGCTCCTGCATGCTTTCGTCGAGCTGGTGCAGGCGGCCCCGAATGCGCTGCAGGACGGAGGAACCCACGGCTCAGCCCACCTGCGCCTGGCGGGTAATCTCGCCCATCTTGCCGGAGCGGAAGTCCTCGAAAGCCTGGCGCAGCTCGGCGTCCGTATTCATCACGAACGGTCCGTAACGGGCCACCGGTTCGCCAATCGGCGCGCCGGCGAGCAGCAGGAAGCGGGCCGATTCGCCGCCGCCGGTAACCAGGCGCAGGGCCTCGCCGTCACCCAGTACCGCCAGCTGACCATCCCTGGCCACATCGCCGCCGGCGCCAACCCGCACGCTGCCGCCGAAGACGTAGACCATGGCCCGTTCCGCCGACGGCACGTTCACCGTCACGTCGGCGCCGGGCTCCAGCATCCAGTCCTGAAACACGATAGGAATCCGCGTGTCGATCGCGGCCTGCACGCCGAGCGCCTCGCCGGCCACAACCTTCACCTGCGCGAGGCCGTCGTCGCTGCGGGCCGTCGGAATATGCTCCGAGTCCAGCTCCTGGTAGCGCGGCCGCATCAACTTGTCGGCCGCCGGCAGGTTGACCCAGATCTGAAAGCCGTGCACCCGGCCGCCCCGCTCGCGGATTTCGGCCGACGGCATCTCCGAGTGGACGACACCGGCGCCGGCCGTCATCCACTGCACATCGCCGGGGTGCAGCGTTCCGCGATGGCCCGCCGAATCCTCGTGCTCGAACTCGCCCGCGATCATGTAGGTGACGGTCTCGAAGCCCCGGTGCGGATGATCGGGCGCGCCCACGGCCTCGCCCGGGCCGTAGTCGGCCGGCCCCATCTCGTCGATGAGCAGAAACGGGTCCACGAAGTCGAGTCCCAGGGTGGGAAACGGCCGGCGGACGATGAAACCGCCGCCTTCGCGCTGACGGTGGGCGTTGACGATGCGGACGACTTTGCGTTCGGTTGTGCTCACGGGGACCTCCGGGGAATGCGGGCGCTGGCTCGATCCAACCATTTTAAAAGATGGGGACGATCGGCGCGGCCGACAAGCCGTGCCGCTGCAACCTCAAGGATCGTGGCGGACATTGGGCGCGAGACCGTCCATCCGGTGCCCGCCGCCCGGGGCCGGCTCGCCCCGCATGCCCACCGCGTCCAGCACCTCGCGGGTCGGAACGCGGTCGCGCGATCGGCGGAACTGCGCCTGCAGCACGGCGCGGGCGTACACCTTGCCGGCGCTTTCGAAGCGCTGATCGAACAGGAACCAGCTTTCGTCCCAGTCCACGATCTCCGTGATCAGGGAGAATCGCTGCCAGAGCTTCAGGGGACGCCGGAAACGCATTTCCACCACCGCCGCCGCCGCATGCCATTTACGCTCGCGCATGACCCGTAACAAGCCGCTGCGCATCACGATGTGCAGCCGGCCCAGGTCCATCAGCGTAAGGTAGCGGCCGTTGTTCATATGCGCGAAGAGGTCGAGATCGTTGGGCCAGACCCTCAGGTCCAGGCGCGAGGAATCCAGGTGGGGCTCGACCGGCTCCCGGTGCGTATTCCACCACAACCGGAGCAGCCGGAAATAGAGGTTCACGGGGCCTGCCAGCACCCGTCCAGCCATGCCAGCGTGGCATCCAGCTCGACCGCCTCCGCTGCGCGCTCGAGCTTGGGCAACGCGTCGGCATCGTCAAGCGGGATCGTTTCTCCGTCCAGCCACGGGTTCAGGCGGTGGTAGCCGTCCCCCAGCAGTTGCCGGCACTGGTAGTCCACCATGCCCACGCCGGCATCGAACGTCACGCCGAGCAAGGGCTTGGCCCATTGCGTAAGGCCCCAGTTCAGCCGCGGGCCCTCGATGTGCTGGGGGCTGCGCCCGGTACCCAGCGAGAAGAGCCGTATCTTTTCCAGCTTCGCCGGCGGATGCATCGCGCTTGCATCGAGGCTCAGCGCCAATGCGCACAAGGCGGGATTGGCTGCGAACACGCCACCGTCGATATAACCGTCGGCGGTCGCGAATACGGCGGGAACGGCACTGGAATACAATGCCGCGCGCCGCGCGAGCAAGTCGCCTCGCGCCTGCGGCCCTCCCACGTTGTGGAACAGCCGCGCCTGCCAATGGCGGCGCGCGGAATCGGGGTTTCGATCGTCCAGCTCGAAGGCGGGAACGACGACCCTGCGCGGCAGTTCGCGCAGCCGCACGTCATGGAACAGCCGGCGCAGGATGGCGGCGAACCGGCGCAGGTCGTAGCGCGGCCCGATCAGCCCTCCGGCGTCGAGCAGGCGGTCCGCTAGGCTCATGGTGAATATCGATTCGGCTTCGCGCGCATACACGGTCGCAATGTCCGAGGGCGCCATCTCCAGCGCGAGGCTCAGCGCGATGATCGCCCCCGTGGACGTACCGGCAACCAGGTCGACGCCGCGCAGCCAACGCGGATCGGCGGCCGCCAGTCGCGCAAGCAGCAGGGCCGCGTAATAGCCGCGCACGCCGCCGCCGTCGATGGACACGATGCGCCAGACGCGATCCGCGCGCTTCGCGTCGGACGCCTCGCTCATACGCGCCTACTTCTTGCCCGTGTCTTCGTCTTCGACGTGCGTGATGTCGGCGTCCGTGAAGAGATAGGTCCGCAATTCCTTCTCGAAATCCTTGCTGTTGCGGCGCAGCCATTCGATAACCATGCATGCATGCTCGATCTCCTCCCGCATGTTGTGCAGGAGGATTTCCTTGAGCGCCCCGTCGGTGCAGGCATCGGCGCGCTGCCGGTACCAGTCGGCGGCCTCCAGTTCTTCCTGCAGCGAAGTCAACGCCTGGTGCATCTGGCGAGTCTTCGGCGACAGTTCTTCCAGTGGTTCGTGGTAACCGACGCTGTTGGCCATGCCGTATCTCCTCGGGTCGTTACGCTCTTTGCGGGTTCAGAATCTCCAGGTTACCCCAAGCATCAGGGAATTGGTGCGGTAGCGTTCCTCGGTCTTCGTCGAGCCGTTGGACTCCGTCAACTTCGGATCGGACAGGACGAACCAGTTATAGGCCAGGCCGATGGCCACCGAATCCGAAACGCGGAGCTTGAAGCCGGCGAACATCTGGTAGGCGAACACGCTGTCCGAACCGTCGAGGGTCGACCAGGTGTGCGTGTTCGGGTCGAAGCCGTAGTAGTTGCCGTAGCGGATGCTGGCGTAGCCGATGCCGCCGCCGATATACGGGTCGAACGTCGACTCGGGCATGAAATCGTTGTACAGGTTGTACATCAGCGCCAACACGCGCGTGTGTCCTGTCACGCCCGTGAGCACATGCCCGTTCTGCGTGAACGAATCGATGCCGTTGATCTTCCACTTGAGCTCGAATTCGCCGCGCACGGCGCCTCCGGCCCATACCCGCCCCAGGTCGCGCCCCAGTGCCACATCCAGGCCTTCGCCGTTGGTGGACTGGGTGCTGACGAAGCCGTTGGGCGAGCCCCAGCCATTGCTGGCCACGTGGTTGTAACTCAGGTCGACACGCCCGTACCAATGACCGGCGGCATTGGCAGTTGGCGACAAGAGCATCGCCGCCGCCACGATACCCGCCGCTCCCAGTACTTTGATAGCACGCATTCTCGTTCTCCTGCCGCTGTCTCGGGCACTCCCAAAACATAGTAACCCAACCGCCCCCGGGTCCCGGCCACGCGTGCCGGGAACGGGGTCCGCCCAACCGAAACAATGACGGAGTTGGCGGGATTTTGCAAGGGATAATTCCTACACGGCCCCTAGCCCCGGGTCACGGCATCGATGGCGTCGCGCGTGACCCGCCCGAGGTGTGCCACCTCCTCGCGCGTGACCACGTAGGGCGGCATCCAGTAAACGGTGTCGCCCAGCGGGCGCAGCCAGCACTCGTGCTTCAGCGCGTACCGGTAGACCGCGATGCCGTGACGCTCGTGCCACGGGTAGGCATCGCGCGGGCGCTCGCGCACCATTTCCACGGCCGCGATCATGCCGGTCTGCCGCACGTCGGAGACGTGCGGATGGTCGCGCAGCGGCGCCAGTTCTTCGGCCATCCAGGCGGCGCGCTCGCGATTTTCGCCGATGACGTCGGTCTGCTCGAAAATATCCAGCGTGGCAAGCGCCGCCGCACAGGCGAGCGGGTTGCCCGTATAGCTGTGCGAGTGCAGGAAGGCGCGCTCGATATTGCGGTACTCGTCGTAGAAAGCGCCGTAGACGTCGTCCGTGGTCATGACCACGGCGAGCGGCAGGAAGCCCGCCGTGATCCCCTTGGAAAGGCACATGAAATCGGGGCTGATCGCCGCCTGCTCGCAGGCGAAGAGCGTCCCGGTGCGGCCGAAGCCGACGGCGATCTCGTCGGCGATCAGATGGACCCCGTAGCGGTCGCAGGCCTCGCGCAGCAGCGAAAGGTACACGGGATGGTACATGCGCATGTTGCCCGCGCACTGCACCAGCGGCTCGACGATGACGGCGGCAATCTCCCCGCACCGCTCGGCGAGGATCCGTTCCATGTCGGCAAAACGCCGCCGCGCGAAAGCCTCGGCCTCCTCGCCCGGCTCGGCCCGGTAGCTGTCGGGCGACGGCGCGATGATCGCCTCGTTCAGCAACGGCTCGTAAACCTGCTTGTACAAGGCCACGTCGCCCACCCCGAGCGCGCCCAGCGTCTCGCCGTGGTAGCCGTTGCCGAGCGCCACGAAGCGGCGCTTTCCGGGCTTGCCGGCGTTGCGCCAGTAATGGAAGCTCATCTTGAGCGCCACCTCGACCGCTGCCGAGCCGATGTCGGCGTAGAAGCTGTGCGTGAGTCCGGCCGGCGTGATGTCGGCCAGGCGCTCGGATAGTTCGATGACCGGCGGATGCGTGGCGCCGGCAAGCAAAACGTGCTCCAGCGTACCCGCCTGCCCGGCGATGCGTTCGGCGATCGCGGGGTGCCCGTGTCCGAAAAGATTCACCCACCACGAGCTGATCGCGTCGAGATAACGCCGCCCCTCGAAGTCGTACAACCACGGCCCCTCGCCGCGACTGATGGGCACCAGCGGCAGCCATTCATGGTCCTTCATCTGCGAGCAGGGGTGCCACACGTGGGCCAGGTCGCGGCGCATCCACTCTGCGTTCGCCATCGGTTCTCCCTCGTCGTTCATTCGTTCAATGCCTCAACCACGGCCTCGCCGTCGAGATGATCGGCCACGGCGCCGGAGGTGACCGGATCGAGATGCGGCACCACGCCCCAGCAAGGCGCCGGCAGCAGCCGCTGCAAGGTCTCGACGTTCTCCGCCAGGCGCGCCATGGGCCGCGCATCCACCGCGGAACCGACCCAGCCCGCCATCCGGCAGCCACAGGCCGCGATCGATTCGGCGCTGAGCAAGGCGTGGTTCAGGCACCCCAGTCGCAGGCCGACCACCAGCACCACCGGCAACCCGAGACCCCGGCCCAGGGCCGGGACGTCGAAGGCCCCCGACAGGGGCACGCGCCAACCGCCCACACCCTCGACCACCAGCGCCTCCGCCTGCGCTGCGAGCACCGCTGCGATCGCGAGGATGGGCTCCGGCTCGATCCGCACGCCCGCTTCCCGCGCCGCCAGGTGCGGGGCAATCGCCGGCTCGAAGCAGTAGGGATTGACCTGCGCATAGGCGGCGTCGACGTTGCTCGCCGCCAGCAGTTGCAAGGCATCGTCGTTGCGCAGGCCCTCGGCGGTCGGCTCGCCGCCGCTGGCCACCGGCTTCATCGCCGCAACCCGCAGCCCGCGGGCGACCAGGGCATGCACGATCCCGGTGCTGACGACGGTCTTGCCGACCTCGGTGTCGGTTCCGGTGACGAACAGCCCTTTCAATCCAGCGTTCATCGACGCGGCAAGTCCTGTGG
>JBJKSR010000092.1:0-3581 GCA_046703965.1 Gammaproteobacteria bacterium
CCCTCCAGGTAGCGGATCACCGCGTCGGCTGAGCGGTACAGGCTGTAGAGGTCGAGACCGTAGACGCCGACCCGGTGGTTCGCGGGCAAGCCGGCGTTGTGCCCACGCAGCCAGGCGACGAACTCGAGCATTTCGCGGTTGCGCCACATCCAGTTCGGGAACCGTTCGAAGTCGGCGAGGGATGATTCCGCGTCGTCCCGGCCCTGGCCCTGCACGAAGCGGTTGGTTCGCCAGGCATCGGGCCAGTCGCCCTCGATGGCGAGGCCGTTGAATCCGGCCTCGGCGATCAGGCGCCGGGTAATGGCGGCCCGCATGGCGTAGAACTCCCGCGTGCCGTGGGTGGCCTCTCCGATTAATACGAAGCGGCGGTTCCGTGCCAAATCCAGCACCGCGTCGTAATCGCTCTCTTTCTCGTCGAGCCTCGCGGCGAGATGGCGTACGGCGAGGAACGGGGTCCGGGCGCTCACGAGGGCTGCCCCCGCCAGAATCGGGAGAGCAGATCGTGGACCTCCTCGTCGCTGGTCTGGTCGAAGACATCGTAATAAAGTCCGACGGCGTGGAAATCCGGCGGGGCGAACAGCGTCACGAAGTCGTCGGCGTCGCCCTCGAACCTGTCCTCGGCCTCCGACGGGGCGACCGGCACCGCCACGACGATACGGGCAGGGTGGCCGCTGCGCAGGGCCATGACCGCGGCTTGCATGGAGGCGCCGGTGGCGACCCCGTCGTCCACCAGGATCAGGGTGCGGCCCGCGATGGCCGGCGGCGGCCTGTCACCGCGGTACCGCCTTTCGCGGCGCGCGAGTTCGGTGCGCTCGGCGGCCAGGATTGCCTCGACTTCCCGCTGGCTGACGCCCGTGTGTTCGATCAGGGGATGATTCAGGTACACGGCGCCGCCGGAGGCGATGGCGCCCATCGCGAGTTCGGGTTGGTAGGGCACCCCGAGCTTGCGTACGACCAGGATGTCAAAGTCCACGGCCAGGGCCTTGGCGACTTCGTAGCCCACGGGCACGCCACCGCGCGGCAGGGCCAGCACCAGCACGTCCTCGCGTCCCGCGTACTCGCGTAATGCGCCGGCCAATCTGCGGCCGGCATCGTGGCGATCGGCGAAGCGAATTGCCATGGCGCGCTTCTTCTCCTGCGCAGGAACCCCCTCAAAAAAACTATAGGCCGGTGCCACGACAAGGTATTGACGTGGGTCATGAAACCGGCCGATGGCCGGTGCCGGTCAGGGCTGCGGTTCTCTCGCGTCCGTGCCGATCAGGATCGAGGTCATCGACAGCGACCCCGTTACTTCGTCGTTGAAGAACGCGGCCGGTTCGTCGTCCCGTTGCAGGGCGAGCGCGTACAGCAGGGGCAGGTAGTGTTCCGGGGTGGGGATGGCGAGGGCGGCGTCGGGTCCCAGGCGGGCGTAATCGATCAGTTCGGCGTGGCGCCGGGCCCGGATCCGCTCCTTCACGGCGTCGTCGAAGGCGACGGCCCAGGCCAGGGGACTCGGATCGTGGTACTTGAACAGGCGCAGGTTGTGAACGATGTTTCCGCTTGCGAGGATGAGCACGCCCGCCTCGCGCAGCGGCGCGAGCTCGCGGGCGACGTCGTAGTGGAAGGCTCCCGGGCGGGCGGTGTCGAGGCCGAGTTGCACCACCGGGACATCCGCCTCGGGGTACATGGCGACCAGCACGCTCCAGGCGCCATGGTCCAATCCGCGCGCGGGATCGAGTTCTGCGCCGCGTCCGGCCACGAGCGCGGCGCAGCGGCGGGCGAGTCCGGGAACCCCCGGGGCGGGATAGCGGACCTCGAACAGCGCCCTGGGGAACCCGTAGAAATCGTGGATCGTTTCCGGCTGCCCGGCAGCAGTGAGATACAGCCCGCGGGTTTCCCAGTGCGCCGATATGCAGAGCACCGCCCGGGGCCGGGGCAGTTCGCGCCCCAGCCTCTCCCAGCGGCGATGGAACCGATTGTGCTCGATGGCGTTCATCGGGCTGCCGTGTCCGACGAACAGCACGGGCATTTTCGCACCGGTATCGGGCATGGACCGATCCGGGTCAGTAACCCTTGCTGAACCGGGTCCCCCGGCACTTCGAGCAGGGCGGGATGTGCCCGGTCTTGTGCAGGTGCATCTTGTGGCCGCAAGCCTGGCAGGTCAGCGTGCCGGCGGACGTGACTTCCCCGGTGTGATAGGTCAGCGTCTCGCGTGTCCGGTCGCTCAGCGAATGCAATGCCTTGCTGGTCCGTTCCAGCGCATCGGCAAGCGAGGCGAGTGCGCCCGCCCCCAGGCGGGAAGGATGCAGCTGGTCCCGCGCCTCGTCGCCCAGATGACGGGCGTCGGCCAACAGTTGGTCCAGGTCGCGGCCCAGGTACTGCTTCAGCTCTTCGCCCCGCGCCGTGCCGAACTCCCCAAGTTCGGTCAGTTGCCGGCGGGCCTTTTCCAGGGCGGCGGCCATGGCGTCGCGCCCCCGCTCGCGCCCCTCGAGATAGAGTTCGTTGAAGCGCCTGGCCAGCTTGTCGTACTGCGCCTCTATCCGGCTCTTGTCCTGTTCCCCCTTATCCATGATGTGTTCCCTCCAAGCGGTACGCTCGTGCGCCGGACCCGGAGGCCCGGCTTGCCTATGGTTCGTCCGTTTTCTTCACCTCGGTCTCGAGGCGTATCTCGCTCGACAGGGAGTTGGTCACCAGACAGGTGGCGTCGGCCTTTTCCAGCAGCCGGGTTGCACGTGCCTCGTCCGCATCCGCCGGTACCTCCAGCGTGGCACGAACCGTGAACGCCGTGAACCGGCTGACGTGGTCCTTGCGCTCGAGCGTGCCTTCGACGATGCAGCTCAAGGCGTGCCACTGGAACTTCGAGGCCCGTGCGATGGCACGGAAGCCGAGGATGAAGCAGTCGGCGACCGCCGCGGTCAACAGGGTTTCCGGGGACCACTTGTCGCCGGGGCCGCCGAACTGCTCGGGCGCGGCCGAGGCCAACGCCTCCAGGCCCGGGCTCGTCAATGTGACGTCGCCCTCGGGCGCCGCGTGGCCGTCGACCTGGTAGTGATGAGGAAAATCCTGCATGCCTTCTCCCTTTTGCGAACGAGCTTCCCCGCTGATTAGTTTACGCGCAAAACGGTCCGGTGACCCCCCGCCGTTCTGCGCGACGACCGTCTGGTGTACCATGCGGGCATTCGGTTCGACACCGAAATTGGGCGCCGCGAAATCACCCCATGAACGAGCCAGATCAACCCCCCTCGCCGCGCCTCTGCCCTAACTGCGGAGAGCCGTTGACCGGCCGTTATTGTGCCGCCTGCGGTCAGGAGGACCACTCCCTCGCCGTGCCCCTGCACCGGGTGATCCTCGACTTTCTCTCCGACCAGTTCCAGTTCGACGGGCGCATCTGGCGCACGCTGCATCTGCTGCTGTTCCGCCCCGGGCGCCTCACGCGCAATTACCTGGCCGGACAGCGCCAGCGCTACATCCCGCCGGTACGGCTGTATCTTTTCGTCAGCATCATCTTCTTCCTGGTGCTCGGACTGCTGCCCGTCAAGATGGTCCAGTTCGGCATCGGCGACCTCCGGAACGCGCGCATCGCCGTGCCGGGCGCGGCGATG
>JBJKSR010000093.1:0-2589 GCA_046703965.1 Gammaproteobacteria bacterium
CGACGGTCACTTCGGGGAACTCGGCTACGGCATCGTGGGGCTGTTCTTGGTCGGCTGGCTGCTGTCGCTTGTGATTTACAAGCTCAAGCGTTTCGAGACGGCTTAAAACGCCGATCGGAGACTGTCCGCCGAGCGCACCGGGCCGCATGCCCGGCGGACAGCTTATCCCTGGAGGGCGTGCGCCCGCGCCTCAGCTGCGGGGGTTAAACGATGCGCACCAGCCCTGCGCGTCGACCGAATAGCCCGCAAAGATCTGGCATCCCGCATACCCGGAAGTCTGTCCGGGCTTCCCGAGAAAGAAGCGGCACAGCCCGCAGTGTTCGCCGGGCTTGTACGTCGGAAATTTCGCCCGATCAACGAGCTTGTTGTTGGCCTCGTAGCCAAGCGATTTGGCGAGCGGATCGCTCTCGGACAGATGCGGCAAATGTTCGCCGGTCGCGCGCGCGGCGCGCGGGCGCAGGCCGATGGCAAGAGCCGACGCCGCAACGGCTGCGCCGGCGAGAAAGGCGCGACGAGACGGATCGGTATGACTCTTCGATTGAGACACAGCACACCTCCACATCGACAGATAAAAATCACTATCGGCCAAGGGTACGCCGGAGGCAACCGGACGGCCTTGTGAATTTTACCTATGCGACCTGGAAAATGCTTGATTTTGTTTCTGGGTGAGGCCGTTCAGCTGCCATTCAAGTTAGCGCACGCCGCAACGTCAGATTAATCCGCTGGCGCCCGAACATCGCGTGATGCCCGTCGGCAACAGGGGCCACGCCGTGAAAGATCATGCGGGCGGGGCCGCCCCAGACAATCACATCGCCATGGCTCAGGGCGATGCGCATCGGCGGTTGGCGGCGCGTCAAGCCGCCGAGCAGGAAGACCGCCGGCAATCCGAGTGAGACCGATACGATCGGTGCGCTGCGATCGAGTTCGTCGCGGTCTTGGTGCAAGGACATGCGCGCGCCGGGGACGTAGCGATTGATCAGGCAAGCGTCCGGAGTGAATTGCCGGAAGCCCGCCGCCTCGGCGCCCAGTCGCGCGAGTCTCGCGAAGCTGTCCGGAAGGTTCGGCCAAGGTGTGCCGCTGTCCGGGTCAATCGGCGCGTAGCGGTAGCCGCGCCGGTCGGTGATCCAGCCGCAGGGCCCGCAGTTGGTCATCGCAACGGACATCCGCTGTCCGCCCGGGGTCAGCATGTGGCGAAAAGGCGCGGACTGGCTCACACGCTCAAGATCCACGAGCAGCCGCGCTTCCCAGGGCAGGGCGAATTCGCGCAGCAGCGTAACGCCCGCGGGCAATGTGACCTGCTTTGGCCTGTCGAACAGCTCGAGCTCGTTCATGCTCCCGCTCGCCTGCGGACGCTGAGCGATTCTACCGCGCCGGCTCGGGGCACCCGCCACGGTCTGTCGGTGAGTCACCGATGGGAGTACTGTGCGTCGCGCGAGCTCTTCAGGCACGCTTCGGAGGCCCCGCCATGCATCACTCGAGACTGTGCGCGATTCTCATCGACTGCAATGTGCCGGACGTCGATGAGGCCGCGCGCTTTTGGGCGGAGGCGCTGGGTCGTCCTGTGGACGTCGAGCATCCGGGTACCCGGGGCAATTACCGCATGCTCAAAGATCAGCCCGACGAGCCCGTCGTCCAGATTCAGCGGGTACAGCACGAAAGCCGGGTGCACGTCGATATTGAGACCGACGACATGGCGGGCGAAGTGGCCCGACTGGAGCGGCTGGGCGCGCAGGTGACCGAGCGTCTGCCGCGCTGGGTGGTGATGCGCGCACCGACCGGGCAACACTTTTGCGTCGTGCGGGTCCAGCGGCCGGGATTTCCCAAGAACGCCCGCCAATGGCCCTGAAACCGTCCCATGATTGGCCGAGCACGGCGGACCCGCCGAGTTGGCGGAGGCGGGCTCGCTGAATGCGGTATCAGGGACGCTGTCACTGCGGGGCGATCGGGTATTCCTTCGCGACCGAGCGACCGCCAGCGCAGTGGCCGGTCCGGGCCTGCCAATGTACGTTCTGCCGGGTGCACGGGGCACAGACGACCTCGGATCCTGAGGGTAGCGTGCGGTTCCACGCGACGCATGCGCAGGCGCTTCGAACCTATCGCTTCGGGCTGCGCGTCACGGACTTCCTGCTGTGCGGACACTGCGGGGTCTACATCGGCGCGACGATGAAGGTGGGTAACACCCTTCTGGCCACGGTGAACATCCGGGCGCTCTCGGCGCGCCCGTCGGATTTGCCACAGCCGATGCCTGCGGATTACGCCGACGAGCCAGCCGAGGCCCGCCGTCAGCGGCGCGCACGAGTCTGGACGCCCTGTGTGGGGATCATCACCGAATCGGTGCCTGCAAATCCGGGCCGGTAGCGGCAGGTCCGCGTGCTCTCGGACGCATCGGAGTGGTGCCCGGGGCCGGACTCGAACCGGCACGGGGTTGCCCCCGAGGGATTTTCATACCCGCTACGGCTTTCGCCGCTGCGCCCGTCGGGCGCATTTGGGGTCCCGACTTTACCTTTGCCATGTCACGCGGCGCGCGCCGAGTGGTTTAGGCAGGGGCCGTCAACTCTCTACACTTTCCCCCCCCTGCGGGTGGCTTAG
>JBJKSR010000094.1:0-2513 GCA_046703965.1 Gammaproteobacteria bacterium
CGGCCGCTCTGTTCGCCGTCTTCGCCTTGCTCGCCCTGCTGCTCGCGGCCGTCGGCGTCTACGGCACGATCGGCTACCTCACGCGGCTGCGTCTCGCCGAATTCGCCATTCGCCAGAGCCTCGGCGCCAGCCCCGCTCGCGTGCATGCCGAGGCGGTCGGCCAGGGCATCGGCATCGCCATCGCGGGCGCCGTCGCGGGACTTGCAGGCGGCGCACTACTGGCACGCATGCTGGGCAACTTTACCGAGCTTCCTACTTGGCAGAGCGTCCCGGTCTATGCGGTGGCCGTCACCCTACTCGTCGCAGTGGCCGTCGCATCCGCAGGCATCGCAGCCCGGCGTGCCCGCAGCGCCGACCTGCTTTCATTACTGCGTCCGCAATGAATGGTTCTCCGGAGTAATCCTGTCATGCAACTTGTGCGTCATTTCCTTGCACGGTTGAAGCGCGAACCCGCGTTCGCGGCAATCTTCGTCGTCACTCTCGCCCTTGGCGTCGGCGCCAACGCGGCGCTACTGACCGCGCTTCGCGGCTACTATCTCGCTCCGCTGCCTTATCCCGATGCAGGCCGTCTGGTGAACATCCAGCAGGATTTCCAGGGCCTGGGCGGTATCTCCATTGGTTCATATCACGACGTATTGAGCAATACCAAAGAGATTTCCGATGGCGCGCTGGCCGGCACCGGGCGAGTCACCATCAGCGCCAACGAACAGCCGCGCTCAGTCCTTGCCGCCACGGTCGCGCCGTCGCTGTTTTCAACCCTGGGCGTGGCGCCGGCGATGGGTCGCACGCTCAAGACGTCCGCCGGCCAACCCGATGGTCCGCGCGAGGCCGTGTTGTCGTATCAATTCTGGAAAACCGCATACGGTGGTGCGGCCGGCGCGGTAGGCAAAACGATCAACATCAACGGACAGCCCTACAGCATCGTCGGCGTCATGCCGCAAGGATTTTACTTCCCGAACCGCCGGCCCCAGGTTTACCTGCCATTGCAGATCGCCACCACGGATGCTCACGACTACCTGCATGTGTCGAGCTGGTATTTCATCGCCCGGATGAACTCGCACACCAGCCTGGCAAAACTCAATACGGCGTTGAAAGCGCGTGCCCAAACCGAGATAGGCAACCTCAAGCCGAGCGAGCGCAAAATAGCCGAAAAACAAGGCTACCTATTAAAGGCCAAAACACTGCGCGACACGCTCGTCGGGCACGCAGGAACACGCCTGAGCCTGATCGAGTGCGGAGCCGCCCTGCTTTTTGCGCTGGCGGTCGCCATCCTCGCCAACCTGGTCACGACCCGCTCCCTCAGCCGCCGCCACGAGCATGCGCTGAAGCTGGCGCTGGGCGCCAACCGAGCGGTCCTGTGGCGCGACGCCTTACGTGAGACCCTGCCGCTCGCGATACTCGGCGCGGCAGGAGCCATCCTCCTGGCCTGGGCCGGGATCGGCCTGCTGCTGCGCTACGGCTTTGGCGGGGACGGCTCGGTGTTCACGATCTCGCTCAGCGGCTGGACCGTACTCATGGCCATCTTACTGGCGCTGATCGCGGGCTTTCTGGCAGCATTCCCGGCCGCCGTCGGCTCCGGTTCACGGCTTTTGTCCAAGCTCGTGGAAGGCGAAGGTCACGGCACTCCGACACACCAATCACGTTTCCTGCAACGCGGGCTCTCGATCGCGCAAATAGCCTTGGGCGTCGCCTTGCTGGCCAATGCCGCCCTGATCGGAGTGGCCTATCACCAGCTTTCGAGCCGCTCGAATGGGTTTGAAAGCTCGCACTTGATCGTGGCCAGCCTGGGACTGCGGGAACAGCGCTTCTCCAAGCAGGCTACCAACGTCGCCTTTGTCCGGCAATTCGCCTCGGCCGCCGAAAAGCTGCCCGGCTTCCAGTCCGTCGGCATTGCCAATGCGATCCCGTTTGGCGATACGCTCATAACCAACAACGTGCACCGCAGCGGCGCGACCACCCCGCAAATCTACCCCGCCTACTCTTATGGCACGCAAAACCTGCTGAAGACGCTCGGCGTGCATCTGGCCGCCGGACAGACATTCAGCGCGCAGGACATAAACGGCCACGCAATGGTCGCGATCATTGATGCCGATCTTTCCCGTGCGCTATTCCCGTCGCCGCAAGCCGCAATAGGTCAGACCATCGTCGCACGAGGTAAGACCCTGCGCGTCATCGGCGTGACCGATTACGTACGCTGGTTCCCACACCCGTTCGGCAACCTGACCGGCACCTTGTGGCTGCCTTACTCAATGCTTCCCGGCTTGGACACCACCGACGGCGTTTACGTAACCGTAAAGACATCGCTGCCCACACCTGTTGCAGCACGCGAACTCAAGGACCTGTTGTCACGACTCGCCCCCGACCAGGCCTTCAACTGGGTACATCCCATGCGCGCGCTGACCGCCGACGCGTACCAGGGCGACCAGGCGCCTGCGGTGCTCGTCGGGTTGTTCAGCCTGATTGCGCTGACGCTCGCGGCCATCGGCGTATACGGCACGGTCGCCTACCTGATC
>JBJKSR010000095.1:0-4280 GCA_046703965.1 Gammaproteobacteria bacterium
CGACCTCGCCAAGGCCGTCGCGGCCGGCGCCCATGCGGTGATGATCGGCAGCCTGTTCGCCGGCACCGAGGAAGCCCCGGGCGAGGTGGAGTTGTACCAGGGCCGCTCCTACAAGTCCTATCGCGGCATGGGGTCCATGGGCGCCATGGGTCAGCGCCACGGTTCCAGCGACCGTTATTTCCAGGAACAGGCGGAAGCGGACAAACTGGTGCCCGAAGGCATCGAGGGCCGCGTGCCGTACAAGGGTTCGGTCGCCGCGATCATCCACCAGTTGCTCGGCGGTTTGCGGGCCAGCATGGGCTACACCGGCGCGGCCGACATCGAGGCAATGCGCACCCGGTCCGAATTCATCCGCGTGACCCTGGCCGGGGTCCGGGAGGGTCACGTGCACGACGTCACGATCACCAAGGAGGCTCCCAATTACCGCCTCGAATGAACCCGTCTCCGCGCCGGCCGGCCGGGCCGTGCGCGATCCGGCGTCCGACCGGATACTGATCCTCGACTTCGGATCCCAGTACACGCAGCTGATCGCGCGCCGGGTGCGCGAGGCGGGGGTGTATGCCGAGATCCGGTCGCCCGAGGTCGATGCCGACGACTTGCGCGGTTTCGCCCCGCGCGGCGTGATCCTCTCCGGCGGACCCGCCTCCGTGACCGGCCAGGAACCGCCGGCGGCTCCCGCCGCGGTATTCGAGCTGGGCGTGCCGGTCCTGGGTATCTGCTATGGCATGCAAACCATGGCGGCGCAATTGGGCGGGCGGGTGGAAACCAGCGAGGAGCGCGAATTCGGCTACGCCCGGGTCCACGTGACCGACGCGGGGGACCTGCTCGCGGGCCTGGACGATGGAGGCGCCGCGGGCGGGGTCGCCGAGCTGGACGTATGGATGTCGCACGGCGACCGCGTGTTGGAGGTGCCGCCGGGCTTCAAGGTCACCGCGGCGAGCGATGCGGCACCGGTGGCTGCCATGGCCGATGCCGAGCGGCACTTTTACGGCTTGCAGTTCCACCCGGAGGTGACGCATACCCGCCAGGGCGTGGCCATCATCACGCGTTTCGTTCGCGACATCTGCGGTGCCGCGGGGGACTGGACCCCGGGCAATATTATCGCCGAACATGTCGCGAAGATACGTGAACGTGTCGGCAAAGAGCGCGTTGTGATGGGTATTTCCGGCGGCGTCGATTCCTCGGTCGCCGCCGCGCTGATCCACCGGGCAATCGGTGACCAGCTCACCGCGGTCTTCGTCGACCACGGGCTGCTCCGCGAAGGGGAAGGCGACGAGGTCATGGCCTCCCTGGCGCGTCACCTGGGGGTAACCGTGAGGCGCGTCGATGCCGGCGAGCGCTTTCTCGGCCGTCTCGCGGGGGTCGAGGATCCGGAAGAGAAGCGCAAGATCATCGGGCGCACGTTCATCGAGGTGTTCGACGAGGAGGCCGCCCGCATCAGCGACGTGAGCTGGCTGGGGCAGGGCACGATCTACCCGGACGTGATCGAATCCGCGGGTGCAAAGACCGGCAGCGCCGCGCTGATCAAGTCCCACCACAATGTGGGCGGCCTGCCCGAGCACATGCAGCTCAAGCTCCTCGAGCCGTTACGCGACCTGTTCAAGGACGAGGTGCGCCGCGTAGGGCTCGAACTGGGCCTGCCGCCTTCGCTGATCGGGCGTCATCCTTTCCCCGGGCCGGGGCTGGCGGTCAGGATCCTCGGCGAGGTCACGCGCGAGCGCGCCGACCTGCTGCGCCGTGCTGACGCCATTTTCATCGCCGCCCTGCGCGAGGCCGATCTTTACGACAGCGTGAGCCAGGCCTTTGCCGTATTCCTGCCGGTTCGCTCGGTCGGCGTAACGGGCGACGAACGCCGCTACGAGTACGTGGTGGCGCTGCGCGCGGTGGAGACCACCGATTTCATGACGGCGCATTGGGCGCGCCTGCCCTACGATTTCCTGGACGAAGTGGCGCGCCGGATCATCAACCGGGTTTCCGGTATTTCGCGCGTCGTCTATGACATTTCCGGAAAGCCGCCGGCCACCATCGAGTGGGAATGAGCGCTGCCGCCGATGCGCGCTGGATGCGGCGAGCGCTACGCCTGGCCCGGCGTGCCGCGGCAGCCGGCGAGGTCCCTGTCGGTGCGGTGGTCGTACGCTCCGGGCGGCTGCTGGCGGCTGCGGCGAACGCGCCCATCGCCCGGCGTGATCCCAGCGCGCATGCGGAAATCCTCGCCTTGCGGCGGGCCGCTGCGCGATGCGGCAACTATCGGCTCCCCGGTGCGACCCTTTACGTCACCCTCGAACCCTGCGTGATGTGCGTGGGTGCCATCGTCCAGGCGCGATTGGAACGGGTGGTGTTCGGGGCCGCCGATCCTCGTGCCGGAGCGGTGACCACGGTCTTCCGGCTACTGGACGATTCCAACCTGAATCACCGGGCTGCCTGGACGGGCGGCGTCGAAGCCGAAGCCGCGGGCGCTCTGCTGCAGGGTTTTTTTCGCGCCCGCCGCTAGCGCCCGGCGTTCGCAAGTACCGGGTTTTTCCCTCTTCCGGACGGGGTTCAGGGCGTGACGGGCTCGCTGTTGTCTGCCGCCTGTAAGGGATCCAGTACCCCGGCAGGGAGGCTGTTCTGTGCCGTCCGCCAACGCAGGACGTGGTAATAATCCTTGATGTGGGCCACGTAGAGCACGGCCTGCTCGCCGTTGGCGTAGCCGAAGCGGGTATGGCGGTAGTAGCGCCGCTGGTTCAGCAGCGGCAAGGCTTTCTTGACGTCCGCCCAACTGTCGGGATTTCCGCCCCGTTCGGCCGTCAGACGGCGCGCGTCCATGAGATGCCCGTAGCCGACGTTGTAGGCGGCGAGGGCCATCCAGATCCGGTCCGGGCCCTTGATATCGGACGGCAGTTTGCGCAGCATCATTGCCAGGTAACGGGCGCCGCCGATGATGCTCAAGTGGGGATTTTCCCGGTTGTGGATGCCCAGCCGGGATGCCGTCGGCGAGGTCAGCATCATGATGCCGCGCACCCCGGTGGGGGAAATCGCGCCCGGATTCCAGTGAGACTCCTGGTAACCCACGGCGGCCAGCAATTGCCAGGGCAGGCGGGTGGCCGCCGCGGCCCGGTCGAAGCTGCCGACGTAAGACGGCAGGCGGCTCTCGACGTCGTTGAGAAAGAGCTGGGCGCTGACCTGGTCGTAGGCGTCGAGATCGCCGTAGTAGCGCTGCAGCAGGCTCGCCACCGCGTGCGTGGCTTCCGAACGCGCGAAATACGCCGTGGCCGCCTGGTAAAGCGTCGAATCCCTTTTGCGTGCCACCGCCCAGGCGATCGGCTGGGGCTTGCCCACCTTCAACGCCACCCGCAACTGTGGGTAGAAACGGCGGCTCATCCGGAACTCGTTCTCGTTGACGATCGTGTAGTCGATGCGTCCCTGCGCGAGAGCGACGAGCAGATCGTCGGGCCCGCGCCCGGAAGCAACCTTCCAGTGGATACCGGGATGCGCCGCTTTCAGGCTGCGCAGCAACGGCGCATACTCCGGCGCCACCGTCAGGTCGAAATCGGAGTGCGCCAGATCGGCCAGATCGGAGGGCATGACTTCCCCCGCCCGGCAGATGACCAGCCGCGACACCATCTGATAGGGCGGCGTGAATTGCAGGCGCGGATAGTGGCGGGCATTGACGGCCACGCCCGGGGCTGCGATATCGGCCCGGCCGTTGGCCACGGCCTGCAGCGCGTCATAGCCGTTCGCGACCTCCAGCACCTTCAGTTTGACGCCCAGGGAGCGAGCGAGACCGGCCGCCAACTCGTAGTCGGGGCCGGTCGCCCCATACGGTCCGAGATAGTACGTGGTGGGGCTGTTGGTCGTGGCTACCACCAGGGTCCCGGTGCGCTGGATCCTGCTCAGATTGGACGGCGAGGCGGCGCACGTGGCGAGGATCGCCACGGCGGCCGAAACCGAGCCCAATTTGAGGAGATTGCCCGTAACCCGCCAGGTGCGGGGGTGCCGGGCAAGACGTTTAAGCCTTACGGTAACCATCTGCGACACCGGGGGGCGGTAGCGAATACATGAATATTTTAGACGATTTTGGTCCACAATGCACATTTTTGCCCGCATTCTGGTATCCTGCCGGGCCGCAGGCCGCATTCCCCGGACCGACCCGGCGACGGCTCCTGCGACGCGGAGAGGTGCCAGAGAGGCCGAATGGGCTCGACTCGAAATCGAGAGACCCCTTGCGGGGTCCGGGGGTTCGAATCCCTCCCTCTCCGCCAAATTTACCGTTGAAGCTACTGCGCTCGCCGGATTGAACG
>JBJKSR010000096.1:0-10437 GCA_046703965.1 Gammaproteobacteria bacterium
GGTCTGGCTGCTCGCCCTGGACGCCGAACTGGCGGCGTGGCCCGTGCAACGCCGGATCCTCTCGCCGCTGGTCGATCTGATCGTCGCGCGTTTCGCCGACTGGCTGGCCGCATTGCCCTATCCCGTGCGCTCGGGCGAGCACCCCAACACGGCCTTTGCCCTGGGCCTCGCCGCCGACTGGTGCGTTGCTACCGGCAACGAGGACCTGCGCGGGCGGATCCGGCGCGATGCCGTACGCCTGTTCGGCGCCGACCGCGAGGCCTCATTCGCCTTCGAGCCTTCGGGCCACGATTTCCTCTCGCCCGTGCTCTGCGAGGCCGACCTGATGGCGCGTCTCATGCCGAGAGACGAATACGTCGGCTGGCTGGCGCGCTTCCTGCCCGCGATCCCGGTCGACGACGGTCCGACCTGGCTCGAACCCACCCGGGTGCCGGACAGCGAGGACTACAAGCTCGCCCACCTGGCGGGCCTCAACCTGAGCCGGAGCTGGATGCTGCGCGGCATGGCGGAGGCGCTGCCCGCGGGCGACCCGCGGAAGCCGGCGCTGGAAGCGGCGCATGCCGCCCATGTCGAAGCCGGTCTCGCCACCGCCCTGCGCGCCGACTACGGGGCGAGCCACTGGCTGCCCACGTTCGCGGTCTATGCGCTGACGGGCGGCATCTCGACGCACTGACCCATTGCCCGGCCCCGGGGCGGCACAGGCCCCCGGGACCGGGCGCCGGGAGGCTTACCGGAGCGAACCGGACCCGGACGCCGGCGGGGCCATGGGCCGCCCGTGGCGTTCCCACCCGTGCATCCCGTGCCGATGGTGCCGCCTGGCCCGGCGCATGTCGGCCAGATGCGTATCCAGGACCGCGCGCTGCACGGGAGTGAGTTCGCCGTAGAGCTTCTTCACCGCCTGTGCCAATGCCTGCGCGTTCCGGGCGCGCTTCTCGGCGAACCCTGCCAGCTTGTCGAACACCTCGGGCGCCGTCATCGTGGCGGCCGGCTTCTTCATGGCCGACTTGCGGGCCCACTTCGGATGCATCGCCTGCATCGCAGCCATGACCTCGTTCCAGGCCGGCTCCTGCGCCGAAGTGAGCTTGAGTTGCGCCTTGAGCATCGCGAACGCCTGGTGGTCGCGCTTGTGCCAGCCGGCCGGGCCGTGGCCGTTGCCGCCGGGACCGGGGGCTGCGAACGCAACGCCTGCGCCCAGCAGGGCGAACGCCGCGACGGCCATCATGATAGATTTGAGCATCATCCTTACCTCGCTGTGTTCCAGTGGGCTCCGGGCGTACCGGAGATGTCGTCGGGACGGGCGCCTGCCCGTCGCGGATCATTGCAGCAAAGGGATGTAAGCGCCGTGTGTCCCGTGACGGCCTTTTTGTTGGCCAACGGTTTCAGGCGGAAGCGCGACACACTGTGTTACAAAACCGGCGTGCAATTCCTGCCCGCGTGGCGTATAAACCCATCTGGGCGGCCTTTTCTCATGCACGGGAACACGATGAACGAAAGCGATCACATCCTGGTCGTGGACGACGACAACGAGATCCGGCGCCTGCTCGCGGACTACCTGTCGCGCAACGGCTACCGCGTTTCGACTGCGGCGAACGGCGTCGAAATGCGCAAGACGCTGGCCGCCTCCGCACCCGACCTGGTCGTGCTCGACGTCATGATGCCCGGCACCGACGGACTCGAACTGTGCCGTGAAATCCGTGCCGGCAGCGAACTGCCGGTCATCATGCTCACGGCGCGCGACGAGGACACCGACCGCGTCGTGGGCCTGGAGATGGGCGCCGACGATTATCTCGCCAAACCCTTCAACCCGCGCGAACTGCTGGCCCGCATCAAGAGCGTACTGCGCCGCACCCGGGCGCTGCCCCCGAACCTGCGCCAGGGACGGCGCAACACCCGCTATCGCTTCGCGGGCTGGACGCTGGATACCGCTTCGCACCAGCTCACCGCGCCCGATGACGTGGTCGTCTCCCTGAGCGGCGCGGAATACCGCCTGCTGCTGACCTTCCTCGAGCACGCGGGCGCCGTACTCAGCCGCGACCAGTTGCTCGATCTCACGCGCGGCCGCGACGCCTCGCCCTTCGACCGCAGCATCGACGTCCAGGTCAGCCGCCTGCGGCAGAAGCTGCGCGACGACGCCCGCGAGCCGGCCATCATCCGCACCCTGCGCAGCGAGGGCTATGTGCTGTCCTCGGAAGTGGAGACCCTGTCATGAGCGGGGCGAACTGATGCGCTGGTTCCCCCGCTCCCTGTTCGGCCGGCTCATCGTCGTGCTCACGGTGGGCATCACCGTGGCCCTGATCGGTTCCGCCGCGGTCAACCTGCACGAACGTCATCACATCATCGAGCATGCACGCTACGAGCGATTTGCCCAACGCATCGCGACCATGACCCATCTCTTCGACCGGCTGGCGCCCCCCGAACGGCGGCAGCTGGCCCGCGTCATGAGCGACCACCACTTCCACATCCGCGTCACGCCCGCACCGGGCACGCCGCCGCGCAAGGCGCCGTTGCCCCCGCACTACGGTCAACTGGAATCGGCGCTCGCCGCACAACTCGGCCCCAGTTATTCCCTCCGTATCACCGTGCGCCAGGAAAAGGCAGGACGTCGCCCCGGCGATACCCAGCTACGCACGATCTCGATCCGGCTGCACGACGGCAAATGGCTGACACTGGTCGACCGCCACACCGAGCCGCCCTCGCGACAACCCTATGCCCTGCTGATTCAGCTCGGCATCGTCCTGCTGGTGGCGCTCCTCCTGTCGCTGCTCGCGGTCAAGTGGACGACGCGTCCGCTGGGCATGCTCGCCGCGGCAGCCAACGCGCTGGGCCGCGACATCCACCGCCCGCCGTTGCCCGAGACCGGACCCACCGAGGTGCGCCATGCCGCGGCCGCCTTCAACCTGATGCAGCAGCGCCTGCTCGGCTTTCTCGCCCACCGCCTGCAGATGCTTACCGCGATTTCGCACGACCTCAAGACGCCGGTCACGCGGCTGCGGCTGCGCGCCGAAATGCTCGACGACCCCACGCTGCGGGATGAATTCAACCGCGACCTCGACGAAATGGACGCGATGCTGTCGGCAACCCTGGCCTACATGCGCGGCGAAGCCGAGCGCGAGCAGGTCCAGTCGCTCGACGTCAACGCCCTGCTGGAGAGCATGATCGCCGACGCCCAGGCCCTGGGCCAGGAGGCCTCGCTGTCGGGGCGGGCCGACGCCCCTTATCGCGGCCGCCCCCGGGCACTGCGGCGCGCGATCGAGAACCTCGTGCAGAACGCCCTGCGCTACGGGGGGAGTGCCGGGATCGAGGTCACCGAAACGCCGCAGGCCCTGGTGATCCGCGTGGCCGATCGCGGCCCCGGACTGGCCGAGTCCGAACTCGAGAAAGTTTTCGAACCGTTCTACCGTGCCGAAGGCTCGCGCAACCGCGAGACCGGCGGGACGGGCCTCGGACTGGCCATCGCCCGCGACGTCGCGGAGAGCCACGGCGGCACCCTCAAGCTCGCCAACCGGGCGGGCGGGGGCCTGGTGGCGACGCTCACCCTGCCGCGCTGAGGGATACGCGCCGGGCCTATCGGCAGGACAGGTCGGGATGCTTCGCCGTCTCCAGGCGCAACCCGGCAAGGCGCACCTGGAACAGGGGTTCCGGCCACATCTCGATTCCACCGAGCTTCGCCATCACGGGGCATACGTCGGTAGGCGTGAAACCGGCATCCTCGAGCCGGCGGATCCCCGCCTCGTAGCGCAGCGGACGGTCGAAGGGATTGTGCACCATCAGCAGCATGCCCCGGCTCGACTGCTCCAGATGCAGCACCAGGGTCGCAGCGGGGTGAATCACTTTCCGCACCAGCTTGAACCGTCCGAGCCGGCCGTCCGGGCCCGGAACGGCCTCGACGTTGAGCGTCTGACCGGAAAAGATCGTTATGCTCCGCTTGTGTATCACCGGCATCGGCGGCTCGAAGGTATGCGAATAGGTGGAGCCGTCGCGTTTCTTCAGCGTGACCGTGAACGCCCGGTCCACACACTGGAACGGCGGAGGTTGGCTGCAGATTTTCGCCAGAAACGCGTGTGCGTTGTCCGCGCTGATGTGCACGGGTTTTGTGCCGCCGCCTTGCGTACACGCGCCCAGAAACGCGACGGCCGCCACGGGGACGAGCCATTTCGGTCCGTTCATGCCATCCCTCCCTTGGCACTGGAAACTACGGGTATCCGTCAATCCTCGTCCGCGGCATCGCGCCGCCTCGCGCGGTGCCAGAGCCAGATCGCGACAACCACCACGCACGCGGCCATCACGCCGACCACCAGCCAGGCGGTGATGTGTTCGTACTGTCCGAGCCACCGCTTCAGGCCCTGCCCCAGGTAATAGCTGCCGAACCCCCACAGCGCCACCCACATCGCCGCGCCGACGGAATTGTAGAAAAGGAAGCGGCGGAAGCTCATCTGCGCCGAACCCGCGATCAGGCCGTTGATCTGGCGCGCCACGTCGAAGAACCGGGCCAGGAACACGAACCAGCCGCCGTGCCTGTCAAAGCGGTCGAACACCTTCTGCATGCGGGCGCGGGACACCCCGAAACGCCGGGCGTAGCGGAACAGCAGCCGATGCCCGCCCTGGTGGCCGATCAGGTAGCCGATATTGTCGCCCACGGTAGCGGCTGCGAACGCGACCAGCAGCACCAGCCACAGATCCAGCTTGCCGGTGGCGGCAAACAGCGCGGCGGTAACCAACAGGGTCTGGCCCGGCGCCGGAATGCCGAAACTTTCAACGAAGATCGCCAGGAACAGGATCGGATAGCCGTATTGATTAAGGTAACCCTCGATCGCGTGGACCAGACCCCCCATTTCTCCGACCTATCGTGCAACGCGCTAATGCTAGCATGCTGACTATCCCGCGATGGACCCACGATGGACTAGAATTCCCGTATTCATCCGAACCCGAACGAAACGGAGTAGACAAATGGCCGATTTTCGCGAGGAAAGCGACAGCCTGGGCCGCGTCAAGGTCCCCGCCGACAAGCTCTGGGGGGCCCAGACCCAGCGTTCCCTGGAACACTTCAGCATCGGACGCGACCTCATCCCGCGCGAAATGATCCACGCCTATGCCGTGCTCAAGAAGGCCGCCGCCAATGCCAACCACGCCGGCGGGCGGCTCGACGACGAGCGCCACGGCCTCATCGTCAAGGCATGCGACGAAATCCTGGCGGGGGAACATGCCGACATGTTCCCGCTGCATGTCTGGATGACCGGCAGCGGCACCCAGTTCAACATGAACATGAACGAGGTCATCTCCAACCGCTGCTGCCAGATAGCGGGCACGCCGCTCGGCTCCAAGAAGCCGGTGCACCCGAACGATCACGTGAACATGTCGCAGTCCTCCAACGACACCTTCCCGACCGCGATGTATATCGCAACCGCGGTCGGTGCCAACGAAAAGCTGCTGCCTGCGCTCAGGGCCCTGGCCCAGGCGCTCGCCGACAAGGCCGATGCATGGAAAGACATCGTCAAGATCGGGCGCACCCACATGCAGGACGCCACGCCGCTCACCCTGGGCCAGGAATTCTCCGGCTACGCGGAGATGGTCGAGGAAGACACCGCACGCATCGAGGCGGCGCTGGGCGACGTCTACAAGCTCGCGCTCGGCGGCACCGCCGTGGGCACCGGCATCAACGCCCCGGCGGATTTCGGGGGCGCCGCGGCCAAGCGGATCGCCGCACTCACCAAGCTGCCCTTCGTGAGCGCCCCGAACAAGTTCGCGGCGCAGGGCAGCCACGACGCCCTCGTCCAGTTCTCGGGGACACTGCGCACGCTGGCGGTGTCCCTCTACAAGATCGCAAACGATATTCGTCTGCTGTCCTGCGGCCCGCGCGCCGGTTTCTACGAACTGCTGATCCCGGAGAACGAGCCGGGCTCCTCGATCATGCCCGGCAAGGTCAACCCCACCCAGACCGAGGCATTGACGATGCTGGCCGTGCAGGTGATGGCAAACGACGTGGCAGTCGGGTTCGGGGGCGCGGGAGGCATGCTCGAAATGAACGTCTACAAGCCACTGATGATCGCCAACATCGTCCAATCGATTCTCGTGCTCGCCGACGGCATGACCAACTTCCGCAAATACCTGGTCGAGGGCACCCGGCCGAACCTGAAGAAGATCGAGCATTACGTGCGCAACTCGCTGATGCACGTCACCGCGCTGGCGCCCGTGATCGGCTACGACAAGGCCTCGGAAATCGCCCATTACGCGCATCATCACGACGTCACGCTCAAGGACGCCGCCATGAAGCTCGGGTACGTCAGCGAGGGGGATTTCGACCGTATCGTGGATCCCGCCAAACTGGTTCGCCCGTCCTGATTCGACGCGCTTCGGGGGCGCGGATTCCGCCATCGCCGGGTACAAAAAAACGAGGGCCCGCGCGGGCCCTCGTTCATCGTTGCGGCGGTCGCCCTTCAGTTCTTCAGGGCGCTGTCGTAGAACGTATCCAGGTTCTTCTGCAGTTTCTTGAGCGCGGACGTGCGGATGTAGAGCATGTGCCCGTCGTGATAGAAGTGAATACTGATGTTTTTCTGCAGCGACGGTGCGAGCCCCATGTGGTTCAGCTCGTACTGCGTCTTGAAGAACGGCGTGGCGAGATCGAAGTAGCCGTTGCCCGAGAACACCATGAGGTGCGGGTTCTCGCTCATCGCCTGGCGCAGGTCCGGCAGCGTATCGGGCACCGGGTATTCGTGCCCGTCGATCCGGTGGTGCCAATCCCAGGCCCTGTTGACCTTGTAGCTCAGAAAGATGTACTTCGCATCGCTCTTGTACTTGAGGTCGTTCAACAGGTAATTGTGGAATGCCGAGACCACGGCCGGGAAGATCGCGGTGCCGGAGGCGTCGTAGCCCGGATACTCGCCGGCGGAATCGTAGTCGATGCCCTCGTAGCGCGCATCATAGCGGCCGATCGTGCGGGCCTGGCCGCGCAGCAACTGCTTCATGAAGCGCGCCGGGCGGATGCGCAGCCGGGTTTCCTTCAGATACTTGTCGCTGAGGCCGGTGTACTCGTGGAGTTTCGCCACCACGGCATTTTCCTGCGCCGCCGAAATGCTGTCGCCCGCCATCAACGCCTGCGCATACTGGCCCAGCGCGAATTCCCGCACCTTCTGGACGAACTCCGGCAGGTTCGCCGGCTTGTTCGGCAGCTTGTCGTGGTACCAGGCGATCGCGGCGTAACTCGGCAGGTACAGCTCGTACGTCAGATCGTTGGAGCCCGGCGGCTGGAACCAGGTCATGTCGTTGAAATTCAGGGCACTGGAAAGCAGGATCACGCCATTCAGCGCCACGCCGTTGTTCTGCAGCCAGTCCGACAGCATGGCGCAGCGCGGTGTGCCGTAGCTCTCGCCGAGGATGAACTTGGGCGAATTCCAGCGGTCGTATTTCTGAAGGTAGCCCTCGATGAAATCACCGAACGCCCGGACGTCCTGGTCGGCGCCATAAAAATCCTTGGGCTTGGACTTGCCCATGAGCCGGCTGTAGCCGGTGCCCACGGCGTCGACGAACACCAGGTCGGTCTTGTCGAGCAGGCTGTAGGGGTTCTTCTCGAGCGTATAAGGCGCGGGCGGCGTCGGCTTGGCGTTAGCCGTCTCCACGCGCATGGGTCCGAAACCACCCAGGTTCACCAGCACCGACGAACCGCCCGGGCCGCCGTTCCAGGCGAAGGTTACGGGGCGCGTGCGGGCATGCTCGCCGTCCTTGGTATAGGCGATGTAGAACATGCTCGCGGTGGGCTGGCCCTTGGCGTTCCTGAGAACGATGGTGCCGGCGGTCGCCGTGTAATGGATGACGCGCCCGTTGATGGTGACGTTGCTGTGCGTCACCGAGTCGGGATGCTGCGCGGCCGGCGCGGAGGCCTTCGAGCCGTGTTCGTGGCCCTGGGCGTACGCCACGGAGGCAAGCGGCAGGGCCAGTGCAAAAACCAGGAAGTGAATGGTGAATCTCTTCACGTTGTGTTCTCCTGTCGAGTGTCGCGGCGCTAACGTGTGCTTTCCATACGGGCGCGGCCGTTCCGCGCGCCGAGGAAGCCGCGACGTGGGCTGAGGCTTCGCTGTCGACCCTGTGGTCCGGTCGGCGACGAATCCGGGATCTTTGTGCCGTACGGTCCGGCGGGTCCTCGCCGGCGGATCACTGCCCGCCGGAAGGCTCCTGTTCCATCCCCCGGGCACGCATGAGGATGCCGAGGTAATACGCCAGGTAATATCCCAGGACAATGAACAGCACGGCGTGCAATATCGGCTGTGAAGTCGCCGACAGATGCATCCCAACCGGCGCGTTCGGATGGGCGCTCGCCTGGGCTGCGGCGGCCTGTGCCTCCTTGCGAATCCGCGGGAAAATCACGAAATACTCGTAGACGAACCGCCCGACGAGCAGCGCGATCAGCCCGATGCCGAGATAGGTGTTCGGCACGTACCACACGCCGTCCTCGTCGCGGCCCATCTGCGTGAAGCGAAGGGCCAGCAGGGCGATGACGACGCCCAGCGCGAAGCCGACCCCGGCGCTGCCATAGCCCAGCAGCGGGTCGGGTCGGTGCGCGTAGGTCACGAGAAGGAACACGATCAGGACGCCGAAGAGCAGCATGCGCATGACCATGCGCCTCTCCTGGTAGCGCTGGTGGCCGATCAGCCGTTTGCCTCGCCGATAGAGCACGAAGGCGAGAAACGCCACCACGAATACGATGATTGCCCATCCATAATGTCCGAAACCCGATGTCATGTCGTTGCTTCCTCCGGGGTTGCGGTCGAGTGAACGTTCAAAGCGATATCCGGATCGCCTCGACGACCTCGCGGGCATGCGTGCGCGCACGCGAGATCGAGTCGGCGCGGGCCAGGCCGACGCCCATGCGCCGCCGTCCCTTCACCTCGGGTTTGCCGAACAGGCGCAGGGCGGTATCGGGCCGCGCCAGGGCGGCGTCGATACCGGAGAAGCTTACGGATCGCGATTCGCCCTCCACCAGCAGCGCGCAGGAGGCTGCCGGGCCGAACTGGCGAATCGCCGGGACGGGCAGCCCGAGCACCGCGCGCACGTGCAGGGCGAACTCCGAGAGATCCTGAGATACCAGCGTCACCAGGCCCGTATCGTGCGGGCGGGGCGAGACCTCGCTGAACCACACGTCGTCGCCCTTGACGAAAAATTCCACGCCGAAAACGCCATGCCCGCCCAGGTTGTCGGTCAGGCGCCGGGCCATGTCGCGGGCCCGGGCCAGCGCCTTTTCGCTCATCGGGTGAGGTTGCCAGGACTCGCGGTAGTCGCCGCTTTCCTGGCGGTGCCCGATGGGTTCACAGAAGCTCGTGCCCCCGGCATGGCGGACCGTAAGCAGCGTGATCTCGTAGTCGAAGTCCACGAAGCCCTCGACGATGACCCGGCCCTTGCCCGAGCGGCCGCCTTCCTGCGCGTAGCGCCAGGCCGCCTCCGCTTCGTTGTTCGCGCGCACGATACTCTGGCCCTTGCCCGAGGAGCTCATTACCGGCTTGACCACGCACGGCAGGCCCAGCTCGCCGAGCCCCCGGTAATACCCGTCCTCGTCGCCGGCAAAGCGGTACGGCGAAACCTTGAGTTCCAGTTCCTCGGCGGCGAGCCGGCGGATGCCCTCGCGGTCCATGGTCAGGCGCGCGGCGCGGGCGGTGGGGATCACCGTCCACCCCTCGGCTTCGAGCTTCAGCAGTTCTGGGGTGGCGATCGCCTCGATCTCGGGCACGATGCAGTGCGGCTTTTCGGATTCCACCAGGCGCCGAATGGCCGCCGCGTCCAACATGTCGATGACGTGGCTGCGATGTGCGACCTGCATGGCGGGCGCACCGGCATACCGGTCGACGGCGACGACCTCCACGCCCAGGCGCTGGGCTTCGATCGCCACCTCCTTGCCGAGCTCGCCCGAGCCCAGCAGCATGAGGCGCGTCGCGGCGGGCGTCAGCGGAGTACCGATCGTGACCATGGTGGCTGTCCGATTCGCTGGCGGCTATTCTAGCGCCTGAAAAGAGAGGCCCCTCGCGGGGCCTCTCGATGTTTCGGCGCAGCCGGCCATCAATGCTTGTAGTTGGACTCGATGAACTTGGCAGCCGCGTCGTGCAGCCCCTTGTGCGCTTCCGGGTTCAGGTAGACCATGTGCCCGGACGGGAAGAAGTGAAAGCTGATGTTCTTCTGCAGGCTCGGGGGAATGGTCAGCTGGTGCAGCTCGTACTGCGACGAGTAGAACGTGGTGCCCAGGTCGAAGTATCCGCCCGCAAGCATGATCTTGAGGTTCGGGTTGTGCTTCATGGCCGAGGCCAGATCCGGCATCACGTTCGGCGTGAACGGGAGCTGAAACGGCGCACCCGGCTGGGCGTGCTTCCAGTCCCAGTACCGGAAGACGTTGATCGACGGCTTGTAGGTCATCCCCTGGCCGAAATCGAGCGTATTGCGCACGTAGTCGTTGAACAG
>JBJKSR010000097.1:0-3367 GCA_046703965.1 Gammaproteobacteria bacterium
GCCGGGGCGATTCCGGATCCCATCCTGTGGGACAATATTGGCAAGGCAATGGCGAGCGCCGCGCGGGACGCGCGGCCGGGCGAGCGTATCGTGATATTCGGATCGTTCCACACGCTGGCCGAGGCGCTGGCCAGCGGGCATGTTCCCCGGGAGAATCCATGCGAGAACGCTTGATTGGTGCGGCCGTGCTGGTCGTTATTGCAGTGATCCTGATTCCGTGGCTGGTGTCGCGCGCCCATCGCCCCCGGGTGGTGGTGACTCATGCCTCGTGGCCGGCGGGCGCCAGTGCGCCGGCCAGACCTTACGTACTGCCGCTGCAGTCGACGGCGCCCGCCACCTCGACGGCGGTGGCAGCGGCGGCACCCGCCATGCGCACCACGAAAGCCGGGAAGGTGGCCGTGGCGAGGGCGTTGCCGCCCGTGGCCCGCTCGAGCGCGTCCGGGGGGCCGGCGACGGGACATGAGGTCGCCACCGGCGCCCATGAGGCTCCGCCATCGGGGACCGCGGACCGGTCTGCTCCGGCAGCGGGTCAGGCGACGGGTCCGGTCGGCGGCTGGAGCATTCAGGCGGCCAGTTTTTCCGACGTCAAGGCGGCTGGGGTCCTGGCGGATCGCCTGCGGGAAGCCGGGTTCGATGTGAGTATTGCCCGGCACCAGGTAAGGGGAACCACCTACTACCGCGTGCGCGTCGGCCCGTACCCGGACGAAGCGCGGGCCCGTTCGGCCGCGCCGGACGTGGCCCGCATCAGCAAGACCAGGGTGTTGATCCGCGGCCCCGGGAGCGAGCAGGGATGAACTGGGCCGATTACCTCATTCTCGCCATCATCGTCTTTTCGGCGCTCATCAGCCTGATTCGCGGATTCGTCCGCGAGGCGTTTTCCCTGGCGACGTGGGTCGGGGCTTTCGCCGTCGGGGTGGTGTTCGTCGAACCCGTCGCCCGGCTGCTCGAACATTATGTGCCGGGCGAGCAATTGCGCCTCGTGCTGGCTTTCGCCGGCCTGTTTGCGGTCACGCTGATTATCGGAATCGCCGTCAGCCACTTCGCCTCGATGCTGGTACAGCGTGCGAAACTGACCCGCGCCGATCGCGGCTTCGGCCTGTTTTTCGGCATCGTGCGCGGTTACGTCGCCGTCGCCGCCCTGGTTGTGGCGGTGTCCTTTACACACCTCCAGAATGCGAAGTGGTATCACCAATCGCTGTTGATCCCGTTCACCAATCCGTTGGCATCCTGGATCGCCCACAACCTGCCGACCAGCAAACTGACTGACAAGAGGACCTGAACCATGTGTGCAATCGTTGGCATCGTCAGCCGCAGCCCGGTCAACCAGGAACTCTACGACGCGTTGACCGTGCTCCAGCACCGGGGCCAGGACGCGGCCGGCATCATGACCGCCCGGGACCGCCACTACTACATGCGCAAGGCGAACGGCCTGGTACGCGACGTGTTCCGCGCCCGGCACATGCTGCGGCTGCAGGGCAACATGGGCATCGGTCATTGCCGTTATCCGACTGCGGGCGGCGTCGCGACCTCGGATGCCCAGCCGCTGTACACCAATTCGCCGTTCGGCATCGGCCTGGCGCACAACGGCAACCTGACCAACGCCAAGACGCTCTCGGAGCTGATCTACCGTTCCGACCGGCGCCACCTCAACACCGACCTGGATTCCGAGGTCGTCCTCAACGTGTTCGCGCACGAGCTGGCGCGCAGCGCCGGATTGCGTGCGCATGCCGATGACATCTTCCGTACCGTGGCGGCGGTGCACGAGCGCTGCCGGGGCGGCTATGCCGTCGTCGCGCTGATCGTGGACCACGGTATCGTCGCATTCCGCGACCCCCACGGCATCCGCCCGCTAGTACTCGGACAGCGCAACGCGAACGGCGGGCCGGAGTACATGGTGGCCTCGGAGAGCGTGGCGCTCGACATCCAGGGTTTCGATTACGTGCGCGATCTCGCGCCGGGCGAGGTGATCTACATCGAACAGGACGGCCGGCTGCACTCGCGCGTGGTGAGCAAGGACGCGGTGCTGCGCCCCTGCATCTTCGAGTACGTGTACCTCGCGCGTCCCGACTCGTTCATGGACGGCGTCTCGGTCTACAAGGCGCGTCTGCGCATGGGCGAGAAGCTGGCCGAAAAGATACTGCGCGAGCGGCCCGATCACGATATCGACGTGGTGATTCCGATCCCCGAGACCAGCCGTACCTCGGCGCTGCCCCTGGCCCAGATGCTGGGCGTGCCGTTTCGGGAAGGGTTTGTAAAAAACCGCTACGTCGGGCGCACGTTCATCATGCCCGGCCAGGAAGAGCGGCGTCGCAGCGTGCGCCAGAAGCTCAACGTCATTGACCTGGAATTCAAGGGCAAGACCGTGCTGCTCGTGGACGATTCGATCGTGCGCGGCACCACGTCGCGGCAGATCGTGGAAATGGCTCGCCAGGCCGGCGCGAAGCGGGTCTACCTGGCCTCGGCGGCGCCGCCCGTGCGCTATCCCAACGTCTACGGCATCGACATGCCGGTGGCGAGCGAACTCATTGCGCACGAGCGCAACGTGGACGAGATCAACGCCTACATCGGGTCCGACTGGCTCATCTACCAGGATCTGGACGATCTGGCGGAGGCCGTGCGCGAAGGCAACCCGGAACTGGACGCGTTCGAGGATTCCTGCTTCAGCGGGCACTATCTCACCGGCGACGTCACGGCCGACTACCTTGCCGAACTGGCGGAGGAGCGGTCGGATGCCGCGAAGAAGGCGCGCGCGCGGGCCAACCTGGCGGACATCCTGAACGAGGACTAGGCGAGCGGCCGCCCCGTCGTGCCCCGCGATCCGAAACAGCAGTTGTCGGCCTTGTTCCGGGAGGCCCTGGATGCCGTACAGGGCGCCCGTCTTGCCGAATCGGCGCTGGCGCGCGCAAACGTGACTCACGTGATCGCGGTGGGCAAGGCGGCCGAATCCCTCGCCGCCGGCGCCTGGCGCGCCAATCGCGGCACGATCCGGACCGGCTTCGTCGCGATGCCCCGGGGTTACGGGACCGGCGAATTGCCGGAGCCATCGCCGTTCGCCCGCCACGTCGGCGCGCACCCCGTGCCCGATGAATCCAGCCTCGCGGCCGGCGCGGCACTGGAGCGCTACGCTCGCGGGTTGCCGCGCGACGCGAGGGTGGCGGTCCTCGTCTCGGGCGGCGCTTCCGCCTGCATCGAATGTCCGGCCCCCGGGATCGACCTCGAGCTGCTGCGCCGGGCCAATGCCTGGCTGCTCGCCAGCGGTCTGCCGATCGAGTCGGTCAACGCCGTCAGGGCCCGGTTGTCGCGCCTGAAGGGGGGCGGCCTCGCGCGCTGGCTGGAAGGCTGCGAGGTCCATGCCCGGGTCCTGAGC
>JBJKSR010000098.1:0-2568 GCA_046703965.1 Gammaproteobacteria bacterium
CTACCAGGCTGAGCTACACCCCGACCGAACGCCGCATTTTAAGTCAGCATCAGCGCCGACGCAATGGCCAGGCGGTGCGGCAGGGCTTCCGGGCGGGCGTCCTTAAAAACGGGGCGCATCTCTGCGCCCCGTGTCCTCGCTCCTGCGTGTCCTTGTGTCGTGTGCTCTTGTCGGCTCGACAGTCAGGTTTTCGTTGTTTCCTGCCTTTCCGGCCGTTTACCACGCCGGCGGCTTGGGCTTGTCCTTATGGTTCATGGCGTGCGCCTTGATTTTCGCGGCCGCCTTGTCGTCACCCTTCAGGCATGCGCTCATGAACTTGCTGTGCGTCTTTCCCTTGAGCCCCTTCGATTCGTGTGCGCAGGTGGCGAACCGGGATTGCTGCCGGCTCATGTGACGCGGCGCCTTGGGCGCGGCTTGCGCCGTCGCCATGAAGGTGCCTGCCACCAAAGCGATACACACGGGTGTCAAAATCCTTTTCATTGAGAACCTCCTTGTAGGTCTGTTTCTTTCACTTTCAGATTCGAGATGTCCCTGTCAGCAACAGGGACCACCGATTGTAGCCAAGCATCCGCGGCTTTTATGCCGGACGATTCCGACGGCTACTTGCGCAAGCCCGTGACGATGGGTACTGTACGGCCAAGCCTACTGGAGGACTTCCCATGCGTCCCCTGCTCACAGCCGTCGCGCTGGCCATCGCGGCAACGCTCACCGCGCCCGCCCGGGCCGACTATGCCAAGGCCCCCATCGATCTCGCGGTCAGCGTAACCGCGCCACAGCAGCACGTGTTCTACGTGACCGAGAAAATGCCGGTCACGCCGGGACCGCTCACGCTCTACTACCCCAAGTACATCCCCGGCGAGCACGGGCCGACCGGGCCGATCGACAACGTGGCGGGACTGACATTCACCGCCGGCGGCAAGACCCTCGACTGGCACCGCGACCCCGTGGACATGTACACCTTCCGCCTCGACGTGCCCAAGGGTGCCGATACGCTGACAATCGACTTCCAGTTCCTGTCCCCGGTCGGCGGCGGCGCCTTCACTGCCGGCGTCTCGATGACGCCGCGCATCGTGGACCTCGAGTGGAACCAGGTCGCCCTGTATCCGGCCGGACTACCGACGAAGGACATCGTCTTCCGGCCGCGGATCACGCTGCCCGCAGGCTGGAAGTACGGCAGCGCACTGATCACGGAATCGCATTCCGGCAATACCTACGACTTCGCCCCGGTCACCTTCAACAACCTGGTCGATTCGCCGCTGATCGCCGGCGAGCATTTCCGCCAGGTCGACCTCGCCCCGGGCGACAGCGTGCACCGTTACCTCGACATGGTGGCGGATTACCCCAAGGCTCTCGACATCGGGCCGTATTTGAAGAACTACCGCAACCTCATCGTGCAGGCGAACAACCTCTTCGAATCGCACCACTACAAGGCCTATCACTTCCTGCTGACGCTCTCGGACCATACCGGCCATTTCGGCCTCGAGCACCACCAGTCGAGCGACGACCGCATCAACGCCGACCTGTTCCTCAACAAGCAGACCATGCTCGGCGAGGCCAGCCTGCTTCCGCACGAATACGTCCACTCCTGGAACGGCAAGTTCCGCCGCCCGGCCAAGCTCTGGCAGCCCGATTTCGAGAAACCGGAGCATACCCGGATGCTGTGGGTCTACGAGGGCCTGACCAACTACTGGGGCGAGGTGCTCGCGGCCCGCAGCGGGCTGTGGACCCCGGCCGAGTACCGGGCGATGATGGCTTACTACGCCGCCGTCATGAACCACCACCCGGGCCGCACCTGGCGACCGCTGATCGACACCACCATCGCGGCGCAACTGCTCTACGACTCGCCCGGCTTCTACAGGAACTGGCGGCGCGGCACGGACTTCTACGACGAAGGGGCGCTGATCTGGCTCGGCGTGGATACGAAGATCCGCGAGCTGACCCATGACAAGCGCTCGCTGGACGATTTCGCCAAGCGCTTCTACGGGATGGACAACGGCAGTTACGTCACCAAGACCTACACGTTCGATGACGTCGTCAAGGCGCTCGATTCGGTGGTGCACTACGACTGGGCGGGCTACCTCCGCCAGCGCCTGGACAAAACCAACGACCATGCACCCCTCGGCGGGCTGACCGCGGGCGGCTGGAAACTGGTCTACACGGACAAGCCCAATCCCTATGAGCAGGCGCGCGAAGCCATCCACTCCTACGTGGAAGCCATGTTCTCCATCGGGCTGAGCGTCGACAAGAAGGGCCGTATCGGCGACGTGCTGTGGAAGGGCCCCGCCTTCCAGGCCGGCCTGGCACCGGGCATGAAGATCGTCTCGGTGAACGGATCGAGCTTCACCCCCGGCGTGCTCGAGCGGGCCATCGCCGACAGCTCGCAGCCGGACCATGACAAGCTTGCGATCGTCGCCAGCGGCTCCGGCGTGACGGCCACTTACACGATCCGGTATTCGGGCGGCCTGCGCTACCCGCACCTGGAACGGATAGCCGGCACTCCGGATTACCTGGACGACATCTCCGCGCCGGTCGAGCGGCGCTGAAGCCTACCGGGTTCGCTGCCCCTGC
>JBJKSR010000099.1:0-7332 GCA_046703965.1 Gammaproteobacteria bacterium
TGTCGTCGACGCTCAAGGTGGTCTGCGTGATATAGGCGAGCTTGTCGGGGTCGGTGACCTTGAGATCGGCGACTTCCTCGGCTCGCGAGATGAGGTAGACCTTGCCGGTGATCCTTCCCATCGTGCCTTCGATCTCCGGGTGCCCGGCATGGCCGATCAGGACGATCTCGCGGCCTTGATTGGCGTAGCGCTGCCCCTCGCTGTGCACCTTGGAAACGAGCGGGCAGGTGGCGTCGATCACGGGCAGGTCGCGCGCCGCGGCATCCTTCTCGACGCCGCTGGCGACGCCGTGGGCGCTGAAGATGGTGACGCCGCCGGGCGGGATCTCCGACAACTCGTCGACGAAATGGGCGCCTTTGGCGCGCAGACGTTCCACCACATGCCGGTTGTGCACGATTTCGTGCCGGACATAGATCGGCGGTCCGTATTTATCGAGCGCGCGCTCGACGATTTCGATCGCCCGCTCGACTCCGGCGCAAAAGCCTCTCGGTTGGGCCAGGACCACTTTCATGCAAGCCTCGCTGAGCGCGGGTCGCGCCCGCCGTAACGATTGGTGCGGCGCATTATACGCGGAATGGCTGGTCCGGCCAGGGGCGTTTTGGCCCAAAGAATGGCGAAAACGTCCAAATTGAGGCAAAGCTAACACCTTGCGTTGCAGGGCTGAATTGGTAAGCTAAATGTCCCATGGCGAATTTTTGACAAGGCCCGATATGCCGCGACGGCAAGGGGCCTAACCGAAAGCCAGAAAGGGATCGATTTGTGGCAATGAATCCCGAGGTAACGGCAGGCGGCGACGAAGCGCCGCGGCGCAGCAACCGGACTCCCTTGCTTGACCAGGCGAGGGTTCCGTCGGAGCTGCGCGCTCTTCCGGAGTCCGACCTCAAGCAGTTGGCCGAAGAGCTTCGTCAGGAATTGATCGACGCGGTGTCGGTGACAGGCGGCCATCTTGGCGCCGGACTCGGCGTTGTCGAGCTGACCGTAGCGCTGCACTATGTCTTCGACACGCCGCGCGACCGTCTCATCTGGGACGTCGGACACCAAGCCTATCCCCACAAGATCCTGACCGGACGGCGCGACCGCATCCGCACCTTGCGTCAGGGCGGGGGCCTGTCGGGCTTCACCAAGCGCGCCGAAAGCGAATACGATCCCTTCGGCGCCGCGCACAGCTCGACCTCGATTTCCTCGGCGCTCGGCATGGCCGTGGCGCGCGATTTCAAGGGCGAGAAGAACAATGTCATCGCGGTGATCGGCGACGGCGCCATGAGCGCCGGCATGGCTTATGAGGCGATGAACAATGCCGGGTCGATGGATTCGCGCCTCATCGTGATTCTCAACGATAACGACATGTCGATCGCGCCGCCCGTCGGCGCGATGAGCGCCTATCTGTCGCGCCTGCTGTCGTCGAAGCCCTATATGAGCCTGCGCCAGCTCGGTCAGGCCATGGCCAAGCGCTTCCCGCGCGGCCTCGCCAGTGTGCTGGGCCGGGCCGAGGAATATGCGCGCGGCTTCGTCACGGGCGGCACCTTGTTCGAGGAACTCGGCTTCTATTTCGTCGGCCCGATCGACGGTCACAATCTCGACCATCTGCTGCCGGTCCTCAAGAATCTGCGCGACAGCGATGCGCCGGGACCCGTTCTCGTGCATGTCGTGACGCGCAAGGGCCACGGCTACGCGCCGGCCGAGGCCGCGGCGGACAAATATCACGGCGTCGTCAAATTCGATGTCGCGACCGGCGCGCAGCTTAAGAGCAAGGCCGCCGCGCCGAGCTATACGAGCGTCTTCGCCAAGGCGCTGATCGCCGAGGCCGAGCAGGACGACCGAATCGTCGGGATCACGGCGGCCATGCCGTCGGGCACGGGCCTCGACAAGTTCGCCGACAAGTTTCCGAAGCGCTGTTTCGATGTCGGCATCGCCGAGCAGCATGCGGTGACCTTTGCCGCCGGCTTGGCTTGCGAGGGCATGAAGCCCTTCGCGGCGATCTACTCGACCTTCCTGCAGCGCGGCTACGACCAGCTGATCCACGACGTCGCCATCCAGGACCTGCCGGTGGTGTTCGCCATCGACCGTGCCGGGATTGTCGGCGGCGACGGCGCGACGCACCAGGGCGCCTTCGACCTGACCTACCTGCGCTGCGTGCCGAACATGGTCGTGATGGCGCCCGCCGACGAGGCCGAGTGCCGAAGGATGCTCACCACCGCCTACGAACTCGACCAGCCGAGCGCGGTGCGCTATCCGCGCGGCAGCGGCCCGGGCGTGGTGCCGGAGAAGGAACTCGAGACCCTGCCCGTAGGCAAGGCCGAGATCCGCAGAAAGGGAAAGTCCGTCGCGCTGCTGGCGTTCGGGGCCCTGGTACCCGCCGCCGCCGAGGTGGCGGAGGCGCTGGATGCCACGCTGGTCAACATGCGCTTCGTCAAGCCGATGGACGTGGACGTCATCCGCAAGATGGCGAAATCCCACGACCGCCTGGTCACGATCGAGGACAACGTCGTCGCCGGCGGCGCCGGCAGCGGCGTCAACGAAGTGCTGACCGAACTGGGCATCCCGGTCTCGATGCTCCACCTCGGCTTGCCGGACGAATTCTGCGACCACGGCAGCCGCGAAGAGGTGCTCGCCGATGTCGGGCTCGACGCGGCCGGCATCGAACGCAGCATCCGCGAGTGGCTGAACGCCGGCGAAACCGGAGCCCGGGCGGAGGCCTCCTGAGCATGGAATGGGAAGTCGCGCCGCTCCCGGCCGGCGGCATCGAGGACGTGCAGGCCCAGCGCGACGAGCGCCGCCTGGCGATCGACGCCGTGGGCATCAGCCGCCTCAGGCTCCCGATCCGGGTCGAGGACGCGGGCGAAATCCAGCACACGGTGGCGGAGGTCCGCTGCGCGGTGGAACTGCCGCCCGAGCGGCGGGGTACGCACATGTCGCGGTTCGTGGCCCTGCTCTCCGGGGAACAGGCGCCCGTTTCGGCGCGGGCGCTGCCCGCCCTGCTGTCCATGATGGCGCACAAGCTGGAAGCCCGGGCCGCGGAGATCGAGCTGGTGTTCCCGTTTTTCCTGAGCAAGCGGGCGCCGGTATCCGGGGTCGCCAGCCCCATGGACTACGAGGTGCGCCTGACGGCACGCCTGGCCGGCGGCCGGAGCCGCGTGACCTCGCAAGTCTCCGTCCCCGTCACCAGCCTGTGCCCCTGCTCCAAGGAGATTTCCGCTTACGGTGCCCACAATCAGCGCTCGCAGGTGCGCATCTCGGTAGAGGATACGGGCTGCGGAATCGGTGAGCTGATCGCACTGGTGGAGGACGAAGCCTCGGCGCCGCTTTACGGCCTGCTCAAGCGGGAAGACGAAAAGCACGTCACCGAGCAAGCCTACGAAAACCCGAAGTTCGTGGAAGACATGGTGCGCGACGTCGCCCTGCGTCTCAAGGCGCTGCCCGGCATCGGGCATTTCCGGGTCGAGGTGGAAAATTTCGAATCCATCCACAACCACTCGGCCTACGCCGTCATCGAACAGGGCGGGTAAAGACAACCTGTTCTAAAAGAATCTCGCAACGGCGCAACGAGAAAATTACTTCGTGTCGCGCTCGCGGGCGGCGGCGGCAGAGGCAGCGGCCAGCTGACGCAGCAGGTCACGGTTGAATACCTTCTGGAAAGCCAGTTGGCATTCGGCGGACATGGCCTCGAGTTGCGCGGCGTCGATACGCATGACGAGTGCCGGCGACTGCGCCACCGCCCGGCTGCGCACGGCACGGCCCGCCATCAACGACAGGGCGCCGAGGGTCTCGCCCCGGCGCAGGAGATCGATCTGGCTCCCGTCGCGCTCCAGCGCCAGTTCGCCGGAAACTACGATATAGAAGGCCCGCTCCGTCGTGCCCGCCGCCACCACCTGCTCGCCTTCGCCATAGTTTTGCCAGTCGCTGTTCGTCACGGCCTCCCACACGGAGGCATAGCTGAAATCGCGGAAGAACGGCAGGTGGCGCACGATATCGAACCGGTCCTGAAGTTCGAGATGTCCCGCATCCTGCTGGAACTCCGCTACCACCCGCGCGAGCTGGGCCGCCATGGCCAGCGCGTTGGGGAAGCGCCGCGAAGGGTCCTTCTCCATCGACCGCTCGATCAGATTGGCCAGCGCCCGCGGCACGCTCGCGCGCAATTTGAGCAGCGGCGGCGGCGTGGCGTAAATGATCTGGTGCACGAGGTGCGAAAGATTCTCCCCGTAGAAGGGGCGCTTGCTGGTGAGCAATTCGTAGCCGACGACCCCCAGCGAGTAAACGTCCGACAAGGCCGTGGCGGCACCGCTCTTGACCTGTTCGGGTGCCATGTAGCTCGGCGACCCCACCAGGCCCGTGACCGTCTGGGTGGCCGTCAGCGAGTGCACGGCCACGCCGAAGTCGATGATCTTGGGTGTGCCGTCGGGCATGAGCAGTATGTTGCTCGGCTTGATGTCGCGATGGATGATGCCGCGCCGGTGTGCATAGTCAAGCGCCTTCGCGCAGGCGAAGAGGATTTCCGCCACCTGCTGCTGCGGCAGCAGATCGATCAGCTTGGTGTAATCACTGAGCGGCGTCGCACCGCGCAGGTACTCGGTCACAATGTAGGCATCGTCGCCGGAGGTACCCGCGTCCAGCACGGCAACCAGGTTGGGATGATTCAGTTCGCCGGCCAGGCGCGCCTCGTTGAAGTGCAGCTTGCGCCGCGTGTGCGCCCGGTCGGGACGCACGTGGTCGGGGTGGTACAGCTTGAGCGCCACGTCCGTGCCGCGCTGCACGTCATGGGCCAGATACACGGTACTGGTGCTGCCACGCCCAAGCTCGCGCGTTATGACATAACGCCCGATGCGTTCGAGACCCCGTTGTGCAGCCGTGTCCGTCATGGGTACACACACCAATCGTCATGAGGGGGAATGAAGCTCACCGCGGGCGGAAAGGCCCAACCGATTTATTTTGTTAAGTTTACCTTATAACTATTTCCCATCGTTAGACAAGTAGTGTCAGGGCCCAGGTAATTGCGCCCGCGATCACTCCGGCAGCCAGGTCGTCGGCCATGATGCCCACCCCGCCCTTCAGGCGCCGATCCAGCCACCCGACCGGCCACGGCTTCGCGATGTCCAACAGGCGGAACAGCACGAAGGCCAGCAGGAACCAGCGCCAGTCGAGTGGCGCCATCGCACAGGCGACGAGCTGGCCCGCCACCTCGTCGAGATTGATGCCCGGATGGTCGTGCACGCCCAGGCGCCGCGCAGCGTGGCCGCAGATCCCGACGCCCGCCACCGCGATAACCAGGGTTGCCACGGCATACGCCGCAGGCCCGGCGAGGTGCAGCCCCCAGGCCAGGGGCAGCGCAAGCACGGCGCCCCAAGTACCGGGCGCGTAAGGAGCCAACCCGGTGCCCAACCCGAAAGCAAGCCAGGCCGCCGGGTCGAGGCCCAGCGCCGCGGCATGCGTCGTATGCGATCGGCGCGGCTTCACTGGAAATGACTGTAGCCGCGAGCGCCTGCGCCAAGGGGCTTGCCGTCGAGAAGCACGCCCGGCGCGGCGCGCACCCCGCCGATGCAGTGCAGCGGGCAGCCGACGCGCCCGGCGTCGAATGCGGCGCCGTTTGCCCGCGGGATGCTGAGCAGCAGCTCGTAATCGTCGCTGGGACCGAGGGCATCCTCGAGCGTCGCCCCCGGCGCCAACGGGATGGCGCTTGCCGACAACTCCGCGCCGAGGCCACCGGAGGCCGCGAGAAGCTTGGCCAAATCGCCCGCCAACCCGTCCGAGACGTCGATGGCGGCGTTGGCCACGGAGGACAGCTCGCGGGCGGCCTGCACGCGGGGTTCGGGGCGGGCATAGGCGGCCACCTCCGGGGCATCGACCGCCGCGCCGTTCAGGAGCGCCCGCAAGCCGGCAGCCCCTCCGCCCACGACGCCGGTAACCCATAACGTGTCGCCGACCTGCGCACCGGCGCGGGTCAGGGCCTTGCCGCGCTCGACCTGGCCCGCCAGCGTGACGTTCACGGCCAGCGGCCCGCGTGCGAGGTTGCCGCCCACCAGTGCGACCCCGCTGCGCTCCGCCAGGGCGGAAAACCCCTCTGCGAACGCCTCCACCCATGGGGCCTCCGCGTCGGGCAGGGTGAGCGACAGCAGCGCCCAGGCCGGCTCGGCGCCCATGGCGGCCACGTCGCTCAGGTTCACCGCCAGCGAGCGGTGGCCCAGCACCCCGGGCGGAAATCCGTGCTCCGGGAAATGCCGCCCCGCCACCAGCGTGTCGGTGGTAAGTACGAGCGAATGGCCCGGCGCCGGTTCCAGCACCGCGGCGTCGTCGCCTACGCCGAGCGCGACATCCTCGCGGCGGACGCCGAGTTTCGTGAAATAGCGCGCGATGAGTTCGAACTCATCCACGGCGCCCGCCTTCGCGGCGCGGCGGATCCCCCGGCCTCGCCTCGGCCGCCACGCGATCGAGCACGCCGTTGACGAAGCGGTGCCCGTTGTCGGCGCCGAAGGTCTTGGCCAGCTCCACCGCCTCGTTGATGACGATCGATACGGCGAGTTCCCGGCGGTCGCGCAATTCGCAGGCGCCCACCAGGAGGATGGCATGTTCGACCGGATCGATCTCGTTTGCCGGGCGGTCCAGTCCCGGCTGCAGGAGTTCGTCCAGGGCGGTGCGGTCGTTCAACGCCGTCGTCACGAGTTCGCGGAAGTAGTCCCGGTCCACACCGTCACCCGCCCGTTCGCGCAGGAACTCGGACACCAGGACCGGCGTATCCCCCCCGGCCACCAGTCCCTGGTATATGGCCTGCACGGCCAACCGGCGGGCGCCGCGGCGCCCCCGCGTCGCCGGACCGCTGGTGCTTGATGCATTAATGGGGTGCCGGTCAGCGCCGCGCGGACGCGCCTTCGGCGAGCTTCGCCATGACCTCGGCAGCGTCGAGGGCCGCCTCTGCCGCTTCGCCGCCCTTGTTTCCGCCCTTGCCGCCCGCGCGATTGAGCGCCTGCTCCAGCGTGTCGGTAGTGAGCACCGCCAGGCCGACGGGCACCAGCGTATCGAGCTGCACCTGCGCCAGGCCGTCCACCGCCGTCCGCGAGACGTGGTCGAAATGCGGCGTTTCGCCGCGGATCACGGCCCCGCAGGCCACCACGGCGCGGTAACGTCCGCTGCGCGCGGCGGCCATCGCGGCCGGCGGCAGCTCCCAGGCGCCCGCCACGTCCTGCGCCTCGATGTCACCCGCCGCCACCCCGGCGCGAAGCAGTGCGTCGCGCGCGCCCGCCGCCAGCCGTTCGGTGACGAGCGCATTGAATCGTGCCGTGAGGATCAGGTAGGCACCGGCGTGTGCGGACTGCTTGGGCATGAGGCTTACTTTTTGATTTA
>JBJKSR010000100.1:0-9185 GCA_046703965.1 Gammaproteobacteria bacterium
CTGCTGCTGCCCCCGTTGCGCCGGGCGTTGGGAGAGAGACATGAGTAACGAAGACCTGGCGGGGTTGCGCCGCCTGCTGGCCGTGATGAATCGGTTGCGCGACCCGGTGGCGGGATGTCCCTGGGATCGCGAGCAGACGGCTTGCAGCATCGCACCGTGGACGATAGAGGAGGCCTGCGAACTGGCCGAGGCCGTCGAAGCGGGCGATTCGGGACGCTGGCGGGAAGAGCTCGGCGATCTGCTTTTTCATGTCGTTTTTCATGCCCGCCTGGCCGAGGAGGCGGGGTCATTCGAGCTCGATGCCGTGGCGCACGAGGCGGCGGAAAAACTGGAGCAACGTCATCCGCATGTATTCGCTGGTGCGGCGCCGCCGGCGAAAGGGGACTTCAACCGTCGCTGGGAGCAGCAGAAGTACGGCGAGCGTGAACATATAGACGACCATCTTCCCGCACAGTTGCCGGCATTGATGCGGGCCTGCAAATTGCAGAAGCGCGCGGCGGCGATCGGTTTCGATTGGCCCGATGCTACGGGACCGCGGGAAAAGATCGATGAAGAGTTGGCGGAGATCGCACAGGCCGTTTCGACTCGCACGTCATCGAAGGGTGATGCACCAATAGACGAGATCAAAGAGGAAGTCGGTGATCTGCTGTTTGCAGTAGTGAACTATGCGCGGCATCTCGGCGTTGATCCGGAGCAGGCCTTGAGATCCAGCAATCGGAAGTTTGTGCGTCGATTCAAATATATGGAGTCCCGTATCAGCGAGGATGAGGCTCTTTCCAGGGAGATCGATCTGGCCCGTCTGGACAGGCTGTGGGAAGAGGCAAAGCAGACCGGGATCTGACGACGAACCCATCCTGCTTTGGGGTGCTGTGAAACCGGGACGCGCTGCACGTTGACAATCCCCGGTCTTCTTTTTATCTTTCGGTGAAACAGACTGGGGATCATCATGACCAGCAATAGGGGGTTCATCGGACTGATCGTTGTCGCAGTGCTGCTGGGCGGCTGCGCTTCATACAATACGGTCCCCTACGTGGGGCACAAGGCTGCGCAGGTCCATGTAATCGGGTTGCTGACCGTTGATACGCCGCCAGGCTTGACCGTCACCGTGCGCGCACCGGCGGCCGGCGGTTTCGGTCTGATCGGTGGTCTCATAGAGCAAGGCGTGATCGACAAGAAATCGAAAGAATTCACGAAAGCCGCGGAGTCGTTGCACTATTCCCTGCGCGTTCAGTTGACCAGGGAATTGATAACGGATCTCACAGAGGAAGGCTACAAGGTCAATCGCGTCAGGGTACCGAGAATGGCGGATAAATTTCTCGATTGTTTTCCCCGGGCCCAGGGTGATGACGCCATGCTCGACGTGGTGGTGTACCAGCATGCAGCGGGCTACCGCGCAGCCGGTGACGGCACGAAATACTATCCCTACCTGTACGTGACGGTGCGCCTGGTCGGCACGGCGAGTCACAAGATTCTGTATTCGCAGCAGATTATCTACGATCCGATCGATCCGCCGGGAACCGCAAGAACAATAGCGCCCGATCAGAGCTACGGATATCAGGATTTCGATCAGTTGATGGCAGATCCGAAGCAATCCGTCGAGGGGTTTGAAAGCGCCGTCAGCCGGGTCGCCCAGGTGATCTCCAGTGACTTGAAGTAATCGGTCATGGGATCACCCGGCAGGAGGACGGCACCATTCCCCGTCGTGCTGGTAATGGTTTTAGGCATGCTGTCGGGGTGCACGCGTCCCGCACCTCCCTTGCCCGCGAATCTCCAGCCGGGCTATCTGCTCGGCGGCAAAACCTGTGCTTCCGTCGCGGGTTTGAATGCGCAGCCTGTCAGGGTCGGGCAGACTCTCGCTCTCAAGTTTGGGGCGGAAAGTCGGTGCCTCCAATTGCAGCCGGGGCTGAATGAGCCCGCCTATCTCCTGAAGTTGCCGTATTCCGAGGACGCCTGTGCGTAGCGACAGGGCACGATTGATGCTTGTGCCCCGCGTCGAGCTGCTTGATGGCCGGCGTCGGGAACTGCGCAAGTTTTCCTACAAGGACATGAAGTCGATGGGGGAAAGTTTGGTGCTCACGGTGTTCATCAAGCCGGATTTCCCGCACAGCCGATATGTGCTCTTGTATCCCGACCCCGCACTGACCGGCAGGGTGAGCGAGCATTTAGACCAGAGCATGTCGATGGCCTTTTATGGCCTTTATTCGGTACCTTATGGAATATCGAGCAAGTCCGTTTCGATGGATGTCGAGCGGGGCACGCTGCAGGTTCGCGTCGTAAGATACTCGACGCCGCACGTGAAAAGGGTCGGTCGCTCGGGCCGCCACTACTGAGGCGGCCCTGCACAAAACGGCAGGCTTCGCCGGAGCGTGCCGGATATACCGCGGCCGAGATGACGGGGAGTGCGGCTGGTTAAAGTCCGAGCGCCTGTCGTGCAGGTACGTAATCGATGCCCAACGATTGCGCGACGGCTTCGTATGTAATATCGCCGTGATGCACGTTGAGTCCCTCAAGCAGATGCGGATCGTCGGCCAGCGCCTGCTTGTAGCCCTTGTCGGCAAGGGCGTGCACGAACGGCAGGGTGGCGTTCGTCAGCGCCAGCGTCGACGTGCGGGCCACCGCGCCGGGCATGTTGGCTACGCAGTAGTGGACGACGTCTTCCTCGACGTAGGTGGGTTCGCTGTGCGTCGTAGGCCGGCTCGTTTCGAAGCAGCCGCCCTGGTCGATGGCGACGTCTACCACGACTGCGCCGCGGCGCATCCGCTTGAGCAGGTCCCGGTTGACGAGCTTGGGCGCGGCGGCGCCGGGCACCAGCACGGCGCCGATGACCAGGTCGGCGTCGGTGACGCTGCTTTCGAGGCTGTCGGTGGTGGAATAGAGCGTCTCCAGGCGCGGGCCGTAAAGGTGGTCCAGTTCCGCGAGGCGGTCGAGGGACTTGTCAAGGACGGTCACGCGGGCACCGGTGCCCATGGCCATGCGCGCGGCATTCACGCCAACCACGCCGCCGCCGATGATCACGACACGGCCCGGTGCGACGCCGGGTACGCCGCCGAGCAGCACGCCGCGGCCGCCCTGGGCACGTTCCAGGCTGTGGGCGCCGGCCTGGATCGACATGCGGCCGGCCACTTCGCTCATGGGCGCGAGCAGCGGCAGGCGGCCATGGGAGTCGGTGACCGTCTCGTAGGCGATGGCGATGGCGCCGGATTCCTGCAACAGGCGGGTCTGCTCCGGGTCGGGTGCGAGGTGCAGGTAGGTGAAGAGTAGCTGGCCTTCGCGCAGGCGCTTGCATTCCTGCGGCTGCGGTTCCTTGACCTTGACGATCATGTCCGCCTTTGCGAACACGGTTTCGGCGTCCGGCGAAATTTCCGCCCCGGCACTGCGGTAGGCGTCGTCGCCGAAATCGATTCCGGCCCCGGCCCCGGTTTCCACCAGCACCTGGTGGCCGCTGTGCGCCAGCTCGCGCACGCCGGCGGGCGTGAGCCCGACACGATATTCGTGAGTCTTGATTTCCTTTGGAACGCCGATGAGCATGGCCCTTTACCCTCGTACACAACTTGAAGAAACCGGCCTTTCGGAGCCGGTAAACCCGTTAATTTTACCAGACCGAACGCCCCCGATGATCGTCCCGGGGGGGGCTCTCCCGGATGCGGCGGCCCGGGTTTCGGCGGTGTTAGTATGCGCCCATGAACCAATCGAACAGACCGCACCGCCGCAAGAGCCCCTCGACCGGCCGCTTCTTTGTTACCGCCGTGTTGATTGCCGTGGCGATCTTTGTCGTGATCAATATCGTGGAGATGGAAATACGGCCGCACGCGCCGGCCAACCGCCAAGCCGCGACGCCCAGCGCGACCGCGGCGATAGCGGCCGCCAGCGACAGCCTCAAGGGTTTCCAGGTGGTACTGTGGCGAAAGGGCTGCGCCGAGGGATGTCCCGATTACGCACTGCACTACGCTGCCGGCAAGCTGCACTATACCGGCATCAGGGGCGTGGCCAAGCGGGGCAACTTGAGCGTCGATTTCGACAGCTATCACCAGCATCGGCTGTTGAAACTGGTGGAGCAGGCTGCCTTCTTCAGCCTGGGCAACGACTACTCGCTTGAAAACAAGGCCTGCCACCCCAACCGCACCGACGCGCCGGTCTATATCGTGGGCGTCACGCTGAACAGGCAGACCAAGAAGATCATGGTGAATGAGGGCTGTACGAACGTGCCACCACGTTTGAGCAAGCTGGCCCGAAACATCGACACGCTGGCCCGCAGCAAGCGCTGGACGGGCATTATCAATGCGCCCGCCGGCGCAACTGCCGCGGGCACGGCCCGGTAGGCGTTCGATTCAGCCGGAATCATCCGCCGGTTCGGAATTGACGAAGATGCGGCCGTCGCGTATTTCCACGGGATAGGTTTCGATTGGCTCGTAGGCCGGCGGGCACAGCACCTCCCCGGTGCGGATGTCGAAGCGGGCGCTATGGCGGGGGCATTCTATCTCGCAGCCCTCGATCAGTCCGCCGGTGAGTTCCCCGCCGTCATGGGTGCAGATGTCCTGGATGGCATAGACGGCGCCGTGGCACTTGATGACGGCCACTTCTTCTTCGTCGTCAATCCATATCGTCCGGTAGCCGCCTTCCTCGATCTCGTCGATCCCGCAAACCTCGATCCATTCACCCATCGAATCCTCCTTGGTACAGCCTCTCCACCCGTCGCCCCGGCGAAAGCCGGGGTCCGGTCGGATTCGTATCCCGGCTTCGGCCGGGATACATCTCTTATCGGATACCGGCCTGCGCCGGCATGACGAAGGCACAATGATCGTTAAAACATGCCGGTCTGGAGGCGGGCCTCGTCCGACATCATGCCCGGTCCCCAGGGCGGGTCGAAGACCAGTTCGGCGTGCACTGCCGCGCAGGTCGGAATCATTTCCAGCTTGGCGCGCACGTCGTCGAGCAGGATATCGCCCATGCCGCAACCGGGCGCGGTCAGCGTGAGGTCCACCGTGATTTCGCGCCGGCCGTCTTCGCGCTTTTCCACCTCGCACTTGTAGATCAGTCCCAGGTCCACGATATTGATCGGAATCTCGGGGTCGAAGCAGGTCTTGAGCTGTTCCCAGGCGAGCCGCTCGAATTCCTCGTCGCTCGGGTTTTCCGGCATGGGCTCGCCCTGCTCGACGTCGAGTCCGAGCGCGCCGGCGTTGGCGGCGTCGACGCGAACCAGGTTGCCGCCGATATGCACCGTGATGCTGCCGCCCATGGCCTGGGTGACCTGGACTTCGGTGCCCTCGGGGATGACGACTTCGGTACCCATCGGCACCAGGACGCCGGGGCAATCGCGTTCGGCTGTGACGACCTGCCTGTTTCCGCGCATAGGGTTTACTCCGTCGTGACCGGGTCGTGTTTGTCGTCCAGCGCGGACTGGACGGTGTGCCACGCGAGCGTGGCGCATTTCACCCGCGAGGGGTAGGCCCGTACCCCGGCCAGCGCTTCCAGTTTCCCGAGTTCCGGTTCGCCGTGTCCGGCGTCGTCGTTGCCGGTCAGCAGCGCGTGCATCCGCTTGAACAGGGCCTCGGCCTCGGCGACGGTTCTGCCCTTGAGCGCCTCCGTCATCAGCGAGGCGGAGGCGACCGAGATGGCGCAGCCGCTGCCGTCGAAGCTGACCTCGCTGATGCGGTCTCCGTCCAGTTTCAGATACACGCTGAGCCGGTCGCCGCACAACGGGTTGTAGCCGTCGGCCTCGCGGCGTGGCGGGGGCAGCTCGCCGAAGTTACGCGGGCTCTTGTTGTGGTCGATGATTATGTCCTGATAGAGGGTGGCCAGTTCGCTATCCATCATCGGTAGAAGACCTCCCGGGCTTCAATGAGTGCTGCGGCCAGCCGATCGACGTCGTCGACGGTGTTGTAAAGGCCGAACGAGGCACGCGCCGTGGCGGGCACGCCGTAGTGTTCCATGACCGGCATGGCGCAATGGTGACCGGTGCGGACCGCCACGCCGGCGTGGTCGAGCAGGGTGCCGAGATCGTGGGGGTGTACACCGTCGACCACGAAGGAGACGACCCCGACGCGCCGGTCGGGTTCGCCGACGAGGTGCAGGCCGGGTACCCGCCGGAGGCGCTCCACGGCACGTTCCAGTATCGTGTCCTCGGCCCGGGCGAGCGCGGCCATGCCCAGTGCGTCGAGGTAGTCGACCGCCGCGGCCAGCCCGACCGCACCGCCGACGTTCGGCGTGCCGGCCTCGAAGCGGGCGGGCGGTTCCGCGTAAAGCGTCTTGTCGAAGCGCACGGCGCGGATCATTTCTCCGCCGCCCTGCCAGGGCGGCATGCCGGCGGCGATCTCCTCGCGCACGTAGAGCCCGCCGATGCCCATGGGCGCATACATCTTGTGCCCCGACAGTGCGTAGAAGTCGCACCCCAGATCGCGGACGTCGACGGGAATGTGGCCCACCGCCTGGGCGCCGTCCACCAGGACCCGGGCGCCGGCTTCATGCGCCAGGCGCGTCATCTCGGCGACCGGGTTGACCGTCCCGAGTGCGTTGGAGACGTGGGCGAAGGCCGCCAGGCGCGTGCGTTTGCCCAGGCGTTCGGCGAACCCCTCCAGGGGCACGTTGCCGCGTTCGTCGATGGGCGCGACGACAAGGCGCGCGCCGGTGCGTTCGGCCAGCAGTTGCCAGGGCACGATGTTGGAATGGTGCTCGAGTTCGGTGAGCAGGATCTCGTCGTCCTCCCCGAGGTTCGCCGGCCCCCACGCGCCGGCCACCAGGTTGATGGACTCGGTGGTGCCGCGGGTAAACACGACCTCACCCGCGGCTCCGGCACCGATGAATCGCGCGATCCGGGCCCGGGCCCGTTCGTACGCGGCCGTCGCGCGTTCCGACAGGGTGTGCACCCCGCGGTGTACGTTGGCGTTGTCGTGCCGGTAATAGTCCGCCTCGGCACGGATGACGGCCTCGGGCTTCTGCGTCGTCGCCGCATTGTCGAGGTAGGTCAGCGGATGGCCGTGCACGTTCTGTGCGAGCGCGGGGAAGTCTTCGCGCAGGCGCAGCGGATCGATCGTCGCAGACTCCTTCGCGGTTCCGGTTACAGCCATTCGAGCACCTCCCGCGGCGCCTGCATGCGGCCGGCGATCAGGGTGGACAGCCGCTCGCGCAGGGTCCCGTCCTCCAGGCCCTCCAGCACGTGCGTGGCAAAGCCGTAGGCGATCAGGCGCCGGGCGGAGTCGGCATCGATGCCGCGGCTGCGCAGGTAGAACAGTGCGTCGGGGTCGATCGCACCGGTCGCAGCGCCGTGATTGCAGATGACGTCGTCGGCGTAGATCTCGAGCTGCGGCCGGGCGTCGGCCTCGGCCCGCGGCGAGAGGAGCAGGTTCGCCGATTCCTGGCGCGAGTCCGTCTTCTGTGCGCCGGGGCGGACCACCACTCGCCCGCTGTAGACGCTATGGCTGCGCCCGTCGAGTACGCCGCGAAAGGCCTGGCGGCTGCGCGTGTGCAGCGCGTCGTGCACCACGCGTACGTCGGCATCGGCATGGCGCTTGCCGTCGAGCAGCGCCAGGCCGCGGAGTACCGCCGATGCATCGTCTTCCGCCAGCTCGACGACAAACGACTCGCGGGACAGCTTCGCGCCGAGGTCCAGGTTCAGGCAGCGGTAGCTCGCCCCCCGGCCGGCGTGGACCGTGGTGTGGCCGAGCAGGCGCGTGCCTTCACCCGCCTGGTTGAGCCGTACGTGAAGCAACTCGGCGCCGGCGGCAAGGGCGATCTCCGCCACACGGGTGCTCAGCGTCTCGGCCGCGGCCCCGAGATGGCGCTCGATCAGCACCAGGCGGCTGTTGCGGCCCATGCGCAGGGCAAGCCGCCCGTGGCTTGCGGCGGCGTCCTCGCGGTCGGCGGCGACATAAGCGAGTTCGAGCGGCGCGTCGGGTGCGTCGTCGTCTTCCAGTTCAATCCACGCGCCGTGATCGAAGAGCGTCGTGTTGAGCGCGACCACGGGATCGTCCTGCGGCGCCAGTTGGCCGAGGAGACCGGCCAGTGCGCCGGGCGGCGAGGCCGCACAATCCTGCAGCGAGGTCACACCCCTGCCATCGGGTTTCCCGTCCGGATAACCGTCGGTCCACGTGCTGCGCGCGCCGAGTGCGGCCGGCAACTCGGGCCGCCTGGTCGGTTTGCCGGCACGCGGCCAGGGCTTACGCTCCAGTGCCGACAGGTCGGTGTACTTGTATGATTCGTTGCGCCGGGTGGGCCAGCCGCGCGAAAGGAACCGGTCTCGGGCCTCGCGCCGGATCGTCGCGAATCCGTCGCTCGCGGCTTGCGGCATCGCGGACGCGAAAGCCGTCGCGTCGGTCATGCAGCCTCCGTGCGCAGCCAGTCGTAGCCGCGTTCCTCGAGCGTATGGGCCAGCGAGGCGTCGCCGGATTTGACGATGCGCCCGTTCATGAGCACGTGCACCCGGTCCGGGGTAACGTAGTCCAACAGGCGCTGGTAGTGCGTGACGAGCACGATGGAACGCTCGGCGCCGCGCAGGCTGTTGACGCCGTCGGCGACGATCTTCATGGCGTCGATGTCGAGTCCGGAATCCGTTTCGTCGAGCAGCGCCAGCTGCGGCTCGAACAGCAGCATCTGCAGGACTTCGTTGCGCTTTTTCTCGCCCCCGGAGAAACCTTCGTTGACGCCCCGGTTGAGGAAGCTGTCGTCGAGGTCCAGGAGCTTGAGCCGGTCCCGTGCGAGCTTGAGGAATTCGTAGGCATCGAGTTCCGATTCGCCCCGACTCTTGCGCAGCGCGTTGAGGCCCGCCTTGAGGAGGTAGACGTTGTTCACGCCCGGAATCTCGACCGGGTACTGCAGGGCAAGGAACAGTCCCGCGCGGGCGCGGTCCTCGACGGCCATGTCGAGGAGGTCGGCGCCGTCGTAGGCGACGCTGCCCTTGCTGACGGTGTAGCCCGGCCGGCCCGCCAGCACGTGCGACAGGGTCGACTTGCCGGAGCCGTTGGGTCCCATGATGGCGTGGACTTCGCCGCGCCCGACGTCGAGATCGACGCCGCGCAGGATGGTCTTGCCATCCACGCCGGCGTGCAGGTTCTTGATGCTGAGCAGGGTGTCACTCAAAATCCGAGGGCTCCTTCGAGGGTGACGGAAAGCAGGCGTCCGGCTTCCACCGCGTTTTCCATGGGCAATTGCTGGAAGACCGTCTTGCAGAAGCCGTTGACGACGAGATTGAC
>JBJKSR010000101.1:0-13798 GCA_046703965.1 Gammaproteobacteria bacterium
TTCCGCCATTGCGCCCTCGCCGAAGAAGCAGGCGGTGACGGCACGGCGCTGTTTCAGTCTGTCGGCCAAAGCAAGCCCCACCGCCAGCGGCAATCCGCCGCCGACGATGGCGCTGCCCCCAAAAAAACGGTGCGGGGCATCGAACAGATGCATCGAGCCGCCGCGGCCGTGCGAACAGCCTTCGCGCTTGCCGAACAGCTCGGCCATGATCCTGTTCATCGGGATCCCGTGCAGCAGCGCATGGCCGTGTTCGCGGTAGGTGGCCACCACGTTGTCTTCCGCTGCAATCGCGGCCAGCGCGCCGGCGGCTACCGCTTCCTCGCCGATGTACAGGTGCAGGAAGCCGCGGATCTTGCCCTCGCCGTACAACTCCGCGCAGTGCTCTTCCATCCGCCGAATGCGAAGCATGTTCCGCAGCAGCGCCACCGCCTCTTCATCCGTCAATTGGATCGGCCCGCTCGGGGGCGGCGGCGCATGAATGATTTCCGGCGCGGTCAAGCCCGGGACTCCAGCGTCGAGACGTCGCCTTCCGGCAGGCCCAGTTCGCGCGCCTTGAGCAGGCGGCGCATGATCTTTCCGCTGCGCGTCTGCGGCAGGCTGACCTTGAAGTCGAGCGCCTTGGGCGCCACAGCGGCGCCGAGCTTCTTGCGCGCGTGGGCCATGATCTCGCGGCGCAGCGCCTCCGTCGGTTCGTAGCCCGGCTTGAGGGCCACGAACGCCTTGACGATCTGGCCGACCGTCGGGTCGGGAAGTCCGATCACTCCGGCCTCGGCGACCGCGGGATGCTCCATCAACACGCTTTCGACTTCGAACGGCCCGATCAGGTGTCCCGCAGACTTGATCACGTCGTCGGCGCGGCCGACGAACCAGTAGTAGCCATCCGCGTCCCTTCTGACGAGGTCCTCGGTCAGGTAGAGGTCGCCGGCGAAGCACTTGCGGTATCGCGCCTCCTGCCCGATGTAGCCGCGAAACATCGACGGCCAGCCCCTTTTCAACGCCAGCTCGCCCTCGACATCCGGGCGATCGACGATGTCCACGCATCCATCCTTGCGCCGGTGCAAGAACGCGGCCTCGATACAGGGCAGCGGCTTGCCCATCGACCCGGGCCGGATGTCGAGCGCGGGGAGGTTCGCGATCATGATGCCGCCGGTTTCGGTCTGCCACCAGTTGTCGTGGATCGGAAGACCCAGCACGTCCTCGCCCCACCACACCGCCTCCGGGTTGAGCGGTTCGCCTACGCTGGCGACGAAGCGCAGCGCCGGGAACCGATAGCGGCCGGCCAGGCCGGCGCCGGCCTTCATCAGCATTCGGATCGCGGTCGGCGCGGTATACCAGACGGTGACCTTGCGTTCCTGCAGGATCGAGTACCAGCGCTCGGCATCGAAATCCGCGGCATCCACCACGCTGGTCACGCCGTGCAGCAGCGGCGCAATGATGCCGTAGGAGGTGCCCGTCACCCACCCCGGATCGGCCGTGCACCAGAACACGTCGCGGTCGTGCAGATCCAGGGCATAGAGGCCGGTGATGTAGTGCATGACCGCGGCGCCATGCACGTGAATGGCGCCCTTCGGCGTACCCGTGGTGCCGCTGGTGAAATGCAGCAACGCGGGATCGTCCTCGGTAGTGCGCTCGGTCCGACGCTCGTCGCCGGCCGCCTCTTCCATCAACGCGGCGTAATCGCGTGTCCCGGGCACCGCGGTCGGCCGGCCATCGTCCGAGACCAGCAGGACGTGCTTGAGCGTAGGCATCAGGTCGCGTACCGGTGCGACCTTGCGCCGGTACAGCGACTCGGTCGTCACCAGCACCTTCCCGCTGCCGAGGCTTACGCGGGTGGCGATCGGCTCCGGGCCGAAGGCCGAAAACAGCGGGGACGCCACGCTGGCGTTTTTCAACGTTCCCAGCATGGCGACGTACAGTTCGGGTATCCGCTCGCAGAGCACGAACACGCGATCGCCCTTTCCGATTCCCAGCCGGCGCAGCACGCAGGCAAAGGTCCCGGTTCGCTCCGTCAGTTCGGCGTAGCTCAGCGTGCGCGCGGGGGTGCCGGGCGCCATGAAATGCAATGCGATCCGTTCGGCTTTCCCGTTCTGCGCATGGCGGTCCACGGCCTCGTAGGCAATGTTGAAACCGCCCCCGGGCAGGCCGGACAGCAGTTGGCGCGCCGTCTCCCACGAGAAACCGGCGCGCGCCCGATCGTAATCGGCCAGATTGGGGGCGACCGGGAAATCGGAAATGACCTTGCGGATTTCGCGCGGTCGCTGCAAGGCGGCTTCTGCGGTCACGGCATGCAGCCTCGGTGCGTACAGGACCATTCAAGGCTTTCCTGTCCGCCGGTGCCATGACTCGGATCAAGTGAGGCTCGGTCAGCGTTCCGGTTGACTGCGGTCAAGGCGGCGAACCCCGGTCCTTTCTAGCATTGACATCACGCGTATTCCCCTTTTCGGGGGCTTTCTATGGAGGTTGCGATGAATACCGGTACATGGTTGCGTGGCGCGGCGATACTCGCGCTGGCCGCGGCGTTCGGCGGCGGTACGTCCGCACTGGCCCAATCGGGCACCCCGGCGTCCGGGACGTCCGGTCCCGCCGCTTACGGGCCGGGCATGATGCGCGGCTACGGGCCCGGCATGAGAGGCCGCCATAACGGTGGATGCCCGGGTTTGCAGGATGCCTACCGGGGCGGGCGCGGCGGAATGTACGGCTACTGGATGGGCCGCCATGGCATGGGCTACGGAATGGGCCCCGTCATGATGGGCGGTTATGGCATGGGAATGGGGCCCGGCATGATGGGTGGCCGCGGGATGGGCTACATGATGCTTTACGGCCCGGAGGCCCGCGCCCTCGGGCTCAGTTCGGAGCAGCGCGGCAAGATTGCCGGCATCTGGGACGGGGCGATGCAGAAGGCCTGGCCGATCATGGGTCAGCTCCGCGAAGCGAACTTCAAGTTCGCACGGCTCATGCATTCGCCCAGTCCGAATCCCGGAGACGTGCGCAAGGTGCACGAGCTGATCTCGTCGCTGCAGCTCAAGCTGATCGAGATCCGGCTCGAGGCGCGCGGGCAGATGATGAAGGGACTGACGCCGGCGCAGATGAAAACGCTGCGCGAAGCGTTCTAGGAGTATGGGAACGACCGCTGGCGGATCCTCGGGGTTCGCCGGCGTTTCGCTCAGTCGCTCCCGTCTGTTCCGGCCGTCGCCTGCGGCTCCCGCGGAGGCGCACTTTCCACCACCAGTTCGGCGATTTCCGCATCGCTGAAGGGCCGCGAACGCACGATGAACCGCACGCCGCTCGCAGCCTCGAGCGAGTAACTGTCGCCGCCGCCCGTGGTCACGTCGACCGTGAGCTGGCACGATGCCCAGTACTCGAAGTGCCCGGCACTGACGTAGAACGGGCAATCCTCCACGACGCCCAGGAGCACGTCGCGCGGCCCGACGCGGAACTCGCCGCGACGGAAACACATCGGTGCGGTGCCTTCGCAGCACCCTCCGGAGAGGTGAAATATCAGCGGCCCGTGCTCGAGCTTCAGCGCGCGCACCAGTGCGCTCGCCCCGGGCGCGAAAAGGACCCGTTCAGGCATCCGGCGCTTTACCCGTCGACGCGGGCACACATCGAAAAGATGCGATCCGGCACCCCGGGTCAGGATGCCGGACCGCCGTAGTCCGTGCGGCGTTCATGCGCGGCACGGATCAGAACAGCCCTTGGGACCGCGGGCTGTAGCTGACCAGCAGGTTCTTCGTCTGCTGGTAGTGGTCGAGGATCATCTTGTGGGTCTCGCGCCCGAACCCGGATTGCTTGTAGCCGCCGAAGGCCGCATGCGCGGGATATGTGTGATAGCAGTTGGTCCACACGCGGCCCGCCTTGATCTCGCGGCCGACGCGATAGGTGTTGTTCATGTTTCGCGACCAGACGCCGGCGCCCAGGCCATACAGCGTGTCGTTGCCGATCCGGATGGCGTCGGCGAGATCCTTGAAGCGGGTCACCGAAAGGACGGGACCGAATATCTCTTCCTGGAAGATCCGCATGCCGTTGTCCCCCGTGAACACGGTGGGCTGCATAAAGAAACCTTTCTCGTACTCGCCTCCGAGGTGCGCGCGTTCGCCGCCGGTGACCAGCGTCGCGCCTTCCTGCTTGCCGATGTCGATGTAGTTCAGGATCTTCTCGAGCTGTCCCTTTGAGCACTGCGGCCCCATCTGGATGTCGGGATCCAGGGGATCGCCTACCTTGATCCGCTTGACGCGCGCAATGGCCTTCTCCATGAAGCTGTCGAAGATGGATTCCTGGACCAGGGCCCGCGACGGACAGGTGCAGACTTCGCCCTTGTTGAACGCGAACAGCGCGAATCCCTCCAGCGCCTTGTCCAGGAACGCGTCGTCCTCGTCCATGACATCCGCGAAGAAGATGTTGGGCGACTTGCCGCCGAGTTCCATCGTCTGGGGGATGATCGTCTCGGCCGCGTACTGCATGATCTGGCGCCCGGTCGTCGTCTCGCCGGTGAAGGCGATCTTCGCAATGCGCGGGTTACGGGCGAGCGGTGCTCCGACTTCGGAGCCGTGGCCGAAGACGACATTCAGTACGCCGGGCGGCAGTATGTCGCCGGCCAGGTCCATGAGCAACGCCAGGCTCATCGGCGTGTCCGAGGCCGGCTTGATCACGACGCAATTGCCGGCGGCGAGCGCCGGTGCCAGTTTCCAGGCCGCCATCAGCAGCGGAAAGTTCCAGGGAATGATCTGTCCGACCACGCCCATCGGTTCCCGGAAGTGATAGGCGACGGTGTCCTCGTCCAGCTCCGCGACCGTGCCCTCCTCCGCCCGGATGCAGGCGGCGAAGTAACGGAAATGGTCGGCCGACAGCGGTACGTCCGCGGCGAGCGTCTCGCGGATCGGCTTGCCGTTGTCGGACGTCTCCACGTGGGCCAGCAGCTCCAGGTTTTCCTCGATCCGGTCGGCGATCAGGTTGAGCAGCCGCGCCCTTTCCGCGGGCGCCGTTCGTCCCCACTTGTCTCTCACCGCGTGTGCAGCGTCCAGAGCCCGTTCGACGTCGTCCGCGTCCGAGCGCGCCACCTCGCACAAGGCGCTGCCGTCGATGGGGCTGGAATCGATGAAATACCTGCCCTTCTCCGGGGCTTTCCAGGCACCGCCTATGAAGTTGTCGTAGCGTGAACGCAGGCGGCTGGTATCGACCAGAGCCGCCAGTTCCGTCTTGGTAAGCATCGATGCGTCCTCCTCGAAAGAACGCTTCCAGATTGCGCTCCCTGCGGCCGCTTTTCCCTGATTGAAGTCAAAGGCCGCGACGAATCGCGAGCGTCCTCACCGGCGTTGAAACCGGTGGCTCGGGCGGTGACGGATTGCCGGTCCGGGTTTCGGAAATGGCGGTCGTGTCAGTCCCCGCCCTGGCTGTCGAATCTCAGGATATGGAACCCCGCGCGGGTCAGCCGGTTGAGCAGCCGAAGGTCGGCCAGCTCGTCGTTCGGCGCCCGCGAGAAGCGGCAGTACCAGTGGGCGCTGTACATCTCCGCTCTGTCCGGAAGCAGCCGGGCCGATTCCCGGCACAGGTCCATGGTGAAATCGGGACCGGCCAGGTCTGCCAGAAGCTCCTGCAGACGCAAGGGCCGCCCCCTGGCGGTGACCTTTAGCCATACGGCGATCGTCTCGGGCGGCGCCGGCAGGGCCTTGGCGGCGGGTTCCCTTAGCGGCGATGGGGATTGGGTCCGGCCTGCTGCGGTCGGCATGATGACCTCCTCCTGTGCGTGCATTATCCGAATCGGCACCAGCAGGATACCCGGCCCGGATGTTACGAATCATGACATGGGTCAAGATCGATACCCGCGGAGCGTGCCGGCGGCACCGCCGAACACGGGAACGGCGGCCAACCGATGTACGATCAGCCCTGGCGGCCGATCGGCACGGAGATCGTAACCGCCAGTATTTCGGTCCCCGGATTGTTGGGCCCGAACAGCACCCAGTGCGACAGGTGGTGATAGGCAATGCCCGCGCGTATTCCGCCTGCGAATCGCCATTCGACGTCGATGCCGCTGCGGAAATCGACCGGACTCCCGAGGATCTTCCCGCCCCCGTGCAGGTACCCGGTCAGCGCGAGGCTGGGCGAGATTTCCAGGTTGGCGAGCAGGTGCAGGTCCAGGCGCAGTCCGCCGTAGGCATACAGTGACCGTCGGCCGGTGAAGTCGGCGCCCACGAACGGCTTGAACCGCCACAGGATGAAATGCCCCCAGCGTCGTTCGAAGCCCAGGCTCCAGGTTTGCGCGACACGGTCCACGCGGTCGAAATCGCCGGCCGTGAATACATACGCACCCCGGCCCTCGGGCGTACTTCCGGGATGGCTCGCGGCCCAGCCGACGAGTGCGCCGGTCAGCGCGACGATGCCCTTGACCGACGGGTTGGCGCGGGCTTGCATCGGAAAGGCCGCCATGGCCGCCAGCACCGCCGCCAGGCACACGCTGCGCGCGGGGCCCGCCGGCCACGACTGCCGGAATGATAAGCGCATGCCATCTCTCCTCGACCGCGGCGCTGGCAAGCAGCGAGGCTGCACCAGGCTGCCTTGGCCATTGCGGCCATGTATGCGGATTTCGAGCACGGCCCGAAGCAGTCAGGACTGCTGTTCCGCGAATTCGTCGAGGGCTTCGGCAAGCCGCATCATGTACGTCGATGCGGGACCACCGTGCATCGGCACGGCCATGAAGCCGAGAGCCATTATCTCATCTTTGATCGCCCCCGACAGCGGAGAGGCCTTCGCGTGGAACGCGATACACCACTCGGACTGCGCCGAAACCGAGATGCCGGCGTTGACAAGCGCCTTCGTCTTGGCGCCCGGGGCCGGGCAGCCCGCCCTGACACAAGCCAAACGTCAATCCGATCGCCGCGAGCCACGGAAACGCGCAATCCTGTCCCAAATCTGATCCAGATCACCACCCGATGCGGCGGGACGCGCCATGCTGGTTCGCGGGCGCAACGACCCCGTCGCCGAAGACGCGGTTACCAGGGAGCGTCCGGGCGGCAATGCGGCGGCTTCGGAGTGAATTTCGGGATGGACAGCGACGATCAGGAACGATTACGTCTGCTTTTCGTACCGGGCCTCGTGAGTGCCGGTTTCGAGTCGGCCCTCCTCGGCCGGCGTTTGGCGGAGCTTGGCCTCGATCTGGATCTGTTCCTTCACCAGGCCCGCCGGGAGTCACCCGAATCTGCCGCGGCACGCCTGGCAACGATACTCGAAGGGAATCCGGACGTTAATCTGATCGGACACAGCATCGGCGGACTCATTGCGCTCGCGGCGCTGAACCGTGCTTCCGGTTGGGGCGGCCGTGCCGTACTCCTCGGGCCCCCACTCGGAGGCAGCGCAGCCGCGCGTCGGGCTTCGCAATGGCCCGGCGCGCGCCGTATCCTCGGCGCAGCGACACCGTGGCTCGCTTCCCCGCCCTCGCTGCCAGTGGATCCGGAGCGCGTGGCGGTCATCACGGGCACGCGCGACCTCGGCGTGGGCAGGCTGCTTGGACTCGCTCCCGGCTCGAGCGACGGCCTGGTCCACGTCGACGAGACCCGCGTTCCGGGAGCCGCCCTGGTGCCGTTTCCGGTCAGTCACCTCGGTCTGCTGTTCGACCCACACGTCGCCGAGACGGCGGCCCGGTTCATTCGCACCGGTTCGGTCGACGAAGGGTAAACGGCGATGCCGGGCGGCCTTCCACGCGGGGCCGGCCGCGCCGCGTCATGCGCCGGACCGCAGAGCCGCCACTTCGGCAAGGATGCACTCGGTCACCCGTGCCGCTGCCGCCGCGACCGGCTCCGTTACCGGCGCACCGAGATCGAAGCCGGCGCCTTCGACTGCGTAGACGATGACACGCGGGGCCGCTTGGGAGAGCGCCCGTGTGATTGCAATCGCCTCCGCGAGACCGATGGCGTGGCTCGATCCCTTGTTCCCGCCGTGGGGCAACGCTTGTGTGGCCAGGTCGATCCGGCGGATACGTCCGGGCGTTCCGGTCGAGGCACATGCATCCACGCAGATCGCGGTGTCGAAGCCGGCCCATGCATCGACCAGCGACGGAACGTCGCAGCCGCCGTCGAAAAGGACTGCGGCGCCCTTGGGAAGCCGGTCGGCAAGCGCCCGAAGTACCAGAATGCCGACGGCGTCGTCGCCCCGCCAGGGATTACCGGTCGCCGTTACGATGATCCGACGTGTAGCCGCTGCAGCCGCCCCGGCCGTCAATGGTGCTCTACCTTCAGCCGCAGAAAGTGCGTGGCGCAGGAGATGCAGGGATCGTAGTTGCGGATCGCTTGTTCGCAGCGGGCGCGGATAACCTCGTCGGGTTCGTCGACCAACCCGGCCGCCACCGCGGCGAGGTCCGCCTCGATACTGGGCTGGTTCTGCGCCGTCGGGGGGACAATGCGTGCCGTTCGGATGCCTCCGTTCGCATCGAAGTCGTAGCGATGCCAGCAGATGCCGCGCGGCGCCTCGGTGCAGCCGAATCCGGTAGCGGCACGGGGCGTTACGGGAACTGCCGGCATGTCGGGCGCCGCGTACCCGGAGATGATGCGCAGCGCCTCCTCGCAGGCATAGGCAATTTCCGTCGCGCGCACCACTATGCTCTTGAACGGGTTTCGGCAAACCGGGGCGAGGCCGGCCTCCTCGGCCAACGCCTGGATGGCGGGGGGCAGGCGGTCGAAGTTGAGTGCGTAGCGCGCCATGGGACCGGTCAGGTAGGCGCCACGCCGCTTGAGCATCGAATGCAGTGCCGTCGAATGCGGGACCTGGCGCTCCTCGAACTCGGATTCGTACTCGGAGACGTCGATGTCGAGACCGCGGTTCGATGCCAACCGGCCTTCATTGAAGGGATACTCGTGCGGGTGGCGCAGTGCCACGAATTCGTAGTCGCGTTCCATGTCGGGGAACGGGAATGTCGCGACCCATCTCACCAGCCCGGCGGCGCGTTCGCGCGCCGTCTCCAGTTGCGGGACGAGCGGTTCCAGGTCGGCGCGGTCGGGAACCCGGTAGAAGCCGCCCGGACGGACATTCACCGGATGTACTTCGCGACCGCCCAACAGGCGGATGATGGCGTTGCCCGTTTTTTTCAGTGCAAGAGCATCGCGAACCCGGTCCGGGTATTCCTGCGCAAGGCCGACCACATCATGGAAGCCCAGGAAGTCCGGCGCATGCAGCATAACGACGTGCAGCGCGTGGCTCTCGATCCATTCGCCGCAGTACACCAGGCGCCTGAGTGCCCGCAACGGTCCGTCGACGGACGCACCAAATGCGTTCTCGATGGCATGCACGGCGCTCATCTGGTAGGCGATGGGGCAGATTCCGCAGATGCGCGCGACGATGTCGGGCGTCTCCAGGTAATCCCGCCCGCGCAGGAAGGCTTCGAAAAAGCGCGGGGGCTCGAAAATCCGCAGTTCGGCGGATTCCAGCCGTCCGTCGGCCACGCGCAATTCCAGGGCGCCCTCGCCCTCCACGCGGGCAAGACAGTCCACGCGGATCGTCCTAGTTCCCATGGGTCACCGGCTTGCGGATCGATTGCAAACCGACAGGACATGGCGATTCTGAACGGGACGCGATTGTCACGGACCTCTCCGGCATCGGCAGCCGAGCGACGCCAGGTCCGCCACCCGGCAGCGTCAAGCAGCGGCTAATCGTCATCATGTGATTCACTCTCCTCGCGGAAGGCCTCGGCGTCGGCATTGAAAGTACGCAACGCGAGGCGGATTTCCCGCGACGAGGCGCCGAGCTTGCGCCACTCCCGCGTGAGCGCGCCCATGTTCGGCGTTTCCATCGGTCCGAAGCAACCGTAGCAACCCCGTCGATAGGCGGGACAGATCGCGCCGCAACCGGCATGAGTGACCGGGCCGAGACACGGCCGTCCCTGCACCATGACGCAAACGGTGCCGCGCCGTTTGCACTCCATGCAGACGCTGTGGGCCGCCACGGAGGGCTTGCGCCCGGCGAGGAAGGCCGTAATCACTTCCAGAAGCTGGGTCTTGTCGATCGGGCACCCGCGCAGCTCGAAATCGACGGGGACATGCGCCGAGATCGCAGTGGACGTGGCCAGCGTCTCGATATAGCGGGGCGAGGCGTACACGGCCGCCGCAAACTCCTTCTCGCTGCCGAAGTTGCGCAGTGCCTGGATACCGCCGGCGGTCGCACAGGCGCCGATCGTGACAAGCCGGCGCGACTGGCGTCGAACTCGGCGGATGCGTTCGAGGTCGGCGGGCGTCGTGATGGAGCCCTCGACCAGCGACAGATCGTAGGGGCCCTCCTCCATTGCGCTCGATGCCTCCGGGAAATACGCAATGTGGACGGCCTCGGCCAGCGCCAGCAATTCGTCTTCGCAGTCCAGCAGCGTCAACTGGCAACCGTCGCACGAAGCGAACTTCCATACGGCGAGCCGGGGGCGGGTCTCTCGCGTCATCTCAGATCTCACGCACCGCGAGAATGTCGGCGATGTCGTCGAGGCGCAGCACCGGCCCGTCGCGGCAGATGAACTTCGGCCCGAACTGGCAGTGTCCGCACAGGCCCACCGCGCATTTCATGTTGCGCTCCATGGACAGGTAGATCCGATCGTCGGAGACGCCCGCCGTCCGCAGGGCGTTGACGGTGAACCGCATCATGACTTCGGGTCCGCAGACCATTGCGACGGCTCGAGCCGGGTCGAAGGGCGCCCTCGGGATCAGTCCCGGAACGACGCCGACGTTGCCGCGCCAGCCGGCGTCCGCATGGTCCACGGTCACTTCGATGTCGACATCGAGATGCTCCCGCCACTGCTCCAGCTCGTCGCGATACAGCAAGTCCGCAGGATGACGGCTGCCGACGAGTACGACAATACGCCCGTAACGATCGCGGTCGGCGAGCGCCTGGTAGACGACCGGCCGCAACGGCGCCAGCCCCAGACCGCCGGCAACGACAAGCAGGTCGGCGCCGTCGGCCTGTGCGAGCGGCCAGCCGTTGCCGAACGGTCCGCGCACGCCGACCGTATCGCCCGGTGCCAGACCGGTGAGCGTCGTACTGACGGCGCCCATGGCGCGGATGGTGTGATAGAAACTGTCATTCTCGGCAGGGGCGCCGCTTAGACTGACCGCAATCTCTCCGACGCCGAACGCGTAGAGCATGTTGAACTGCCCGCCTTCGAACGGCGGGCGCCGGCCGGAAACGGGCGCCAGTTCGAGCGTCACCGTGTCGGCAAGTTCGCGCGAGACGCTGGCGACGCGGTAAGGATCCGGCCGCATCGGGTCTCGATCCGGGTTCGTTTCAATCACGGCCATAGACGTCCAGAAGCTGCAGACGGGTCGCGTGCAGGCGCTCCACGAAGATCGGCAGGAAGCGTTTCATCAGCTCGTAACCGAGATCGTGGTCCCGCTCGCATTTCCCTCGCAGGCAGGCCGCGTCCAGGCCGATGGCGTGAACCGGTTCCACCGCGCGGGCGTCCAGCCGCCAGCGGTACGGCGGTATCAGCCACGAGGCCCCGATGACGTCGCCCGGCCCCAGGGTCGCGATGACGATCGGCGCTTTGTCCGGCGGAGCGATTTCGAGTGCCACCCGGCCCTCCCGGATCAGGAAGAATTCGTCGGCCGGCGCCCCCTCGCGCAGCAGAAAGGCGCCCGTGTCGAAGCGGCGATTACGAGCGCAACCCACCATGAGGCGCCGCTGCCGCCCCTCCAACCCCGCGAGGAACGGCTGCTTGTCCAGGATTGCTTCAAGATCTTTCATCGGTCTTCTCCCCCGCCCCGCGGGTCTTCTTGAATGGCGGCAGCTTCTTCCGTAATGTCGATGCCTACCGGGCACCACGCAATACACCGTCCGCAACCGACGCAGCCCGAAGTGCCGAACTGGTCATGCCAGCTCGCAAGCTTGTGCGTGATCCACTGCCGGTAGCGGGAACTGCCCGTTGTGCGCACGCTGCCGCCGTGGATGTAGGAAAAGTCCATCGTGAAGCACGAGTCCCACTTGCGCACCCGTTCCGCGCCCACGCCGGCAAGATCGCTGTGATCTTCAACCGTGGTGCAAAAGCAGGTGGGGCACACCATCGTGCAGTTGCCGCAACTCAGGCAACGCTCGGCCACCTCCTCCCAACGGGGATGATCCGGATTCGCCTGGAGCAGCGCCTTCAGGCCGTCGGTTTCGAGACGACGTCCCATATGCTGCGCCGTATGCCGGACCACGTCGTCCGCGGCTGCAAGTTGCGCTGCAGACGCCCTCGCCGCGCGAAGCCGGCGCAGCATCCCGCGGCCGGCTTCGCTGCCGGCCTCCAGCACGAATTGCTGGCCGTCGCCGTCACGCAGTTCCGTGAGCGCCAGGTCGAAGCCGGAGCGGGCCCGGGGTCCGCTCTGCATCGAAACGCAGAAACAGGTCGCGGCAGCCTGGGAGCAATTGACGGCGACGATAAAGGCGTTGTCCCGCCGCGTCCCGTAGCCGGGATCGCGGTAGCGTCCGCCCAGGAATACGCGGTCCTGGATCGCCATCGCATGCAGTTCGCAGGCGCGGACGCCGATGAAGGCGTATTTCGCCGGCGCCGGCGCTTCGGCGGCGATGGAGATATCCCGTCCCTCCTTTCGGGCCCGCCAGAGGCGTTCCGTCGGCGGAAAAAGGAACTGCTTCCACGAGTGCGGTCCGACGTTGTAACCGAAGAGCGCGCGGTCGCCGCGTCGTTCCAGGCGGTAACGGCCGGCATCCTGGCGGTCCGTCCAGCCTTCCGGCAGATCCGCGATACCGTGAAGCGGGCCATAAACGATCGCACCGTCGCGGACCGTGGGGCCGAGCACATCGAAGCCGTCCAGGCGCAGCGCCTCGAGAAGCGACGCAAGTCCCTCCCGGTCGATGACACGCCGATCGTCGTCCGCCGCCTGTTCTTCCATGCGTCCTCCGCTCCCGCCACTCCTCGGCGCCGTCCTGCCATGCCCACTGTGTCAGAAATTGCCTCGGTGGTAGTTGACGCAAGTCAGGTATCGGCCGCAATGGCTCCGGGAGGCTATTCCCCGGCGTCCGGATCAGAACGCACATTTCGAAGTTGTCGCAACCGCCTTACCCAGATTCCATAGATGACGGCATTGATGATAAGAAGCAGGGCTCCCAGCACGAGATGTGCGCGGACCGTCATCAAGGCACTATAAAGAAACGGGAACATGTGGTGCTGGATGAAATCTCCCGTGTAAGCGGTGATGTGCCCGCGTATATCCAGCCAGTGCTCCACGTAGTCGAGCGGGCAGCGCCAGTGTATGAATTCCGCACAGGCGCCCCAGAGTACGGCGGGCAGATGTATCCAGATCACTTTCCGCCATCGAAACAGCAATAACGCCCCGCCCGTGACAAAAGCCACGAACGCGAAGTGTATGACCACCACGATATCCGCAAAATATTCCCAGACCATCGACCCTGTCGCGCGGAACCGTCGACTGCATATGCAGGCTCTCTACCGTGATTTATAAATCGATTGGCCGACAGGTTTCATGACCACGATCAATATCGCATGCTCCGGCAGCACCGGGAGCGAAGGCCCGGCGCAAGCGGGACGGCTTACTTCGGGATCGGATATGTCGAGCCTTACAGCCGCCAGCCGTCCGGGCAAAGCGACGCCAGTTTGCCTTCGTCGGTTAGCTTGATCTCCCGGCGGCTGACTTCGATCCAGTCCGACTCGATAAAACGGGCGAAGCAACGCGTGACCGTTTCCGGAGCGAGCCTGAGATAGCTCGCAATCTCCTGGCGGCTCATCGGAAGCACGAAATGACGCCCCGAGAACCCGCGTCGATGCAACCGGTCCCCCCAGCCAAGCAGAAAGGCGGCCATGCTGCTCTCTACCGAATGT
>JBJKSR010000102.1:0-13404 GCA_046703965.1 Gammaproteobacteria bacterium
CGGATCTCCAGGGGCTGGCCTACATCCACAATCTCCCGCACGAAGCCATACCGCCGATCGTGGAATTGATCACCCGGGCGTACAGACAGGGTTCGGCGCGGCGGGACAGCACGGCCTCGGCCGGTCACGGCGGGTGAGCGAAGGCCTGTAATGCGCTTGTTTGGGGCGCTCGGCCGGGGCCCGGCTTGGCGAGACGGGCGGCGAACCGATCACCCTTGGGCACCGCCGCGCGGCGCGGCAAATATCTGCCCGCCGGCCCCCCGCTGACAACCGGGCGGGCCGCGCCTGCCAGAGGGCATTGTGACGTGACGCTTGCCGATTCGGTACATCTCTGCTAATAATTCAGACGTAGCTAAACCTCCGCGAGGGGGGTACGGGATGGGATTCCCCTGGCGGTGGAGTAACGGAAGCACACAATCGGTCCGGATGCAGCGCCGATGAAACGCCTGCGTATTCGCCTGCTGATCCTGATCCTGATGGCCGTGGCCCCGGCGCTGGGCGCTATCGTCTATTTCGGTTATATACAGCAAAAGGCCGACGGTGCCCGCGCGCGGCAGGACGCTCGGATGCTGGATCGAAATGTGGCTCAAGATCTCCACCGCAGCGCGCAGCAAACGTCCATCCTGGTGGCTACGCTGGCCCAGGTGCCGGCGGTCAGGACGGGTCCCCGCAAGGAGTGTCACGCTTTCGTCCGGCGCGTGCTGGGGCGCAACCCCTCTCTTGCAAATATCGGTGTGATCGCGCGCAACGGCGATCTGGTGTGCAGTGCCGCACCGTTTTCGGGCACCGTGTATCTCGGCGACCGCTCGTACTTCAAGTCGGCAAAGAGGCAGGACGAAGGTGCGGTGGGCACGTTCCAGATCGGCCGCATCGTGCACGTGCCGATGATCGTTTTCGCGGCGCCCCTGTCCGGAAACGCGGAGGCGGAGCGCGCCGTGGTCTATGCGTCGCTGAGATTGCAGTGGTTGAACCGGCTCGCCGCCGGGGCGCATCTGCCTCCGGGATCCAACCTCACCATCCTGGACCGGAACCGGCGCGTGATTGCCCGTTATCCGCAGCCCGAGGCATGGTTGGGTAAACAGGTGCCGGCGCTGACCGCCTTGACCCGCGGGCTCGCCGCGCGCCACTTTTCCATGAAGAATGGCGAGGGGCCAGGCGGCGGGAACGAGCTGTTTTCCGTCTACGCGCAGGAGGGGGCGGACGGCAGGCCCGAATCTTATGTGATCGTCGGCATCCCGCAATCGCAGATCGCCGGCCCCGGCCGGGAGTCCTTGCTCATCAGTCTGATCACCCTGGCCATGGTCACCGCGTTGTTACTGGGTATCGGCTGGTGGGCTAGCAGAAAGCTCATCCTGCGGCGCTTCGATACCCTGGTCTCCGTGGCCGAACAACTTGGCAGGGGCGTGCGAACGGCTCGGACCCGGATCGGGGGCCACGACGAATTGGCACGGCTGGGCATGGCTTTCGATAACATGGCCGAATCGATGGAGAGCCACGACCGTGAACTGGAAAACCAGATCACGCGCGTCAGGCGTCTCAACCGCATCTACCGCGTTCTGAGCGCCATCAACGGCGTCATTCTCAGGGTCAGAGACCGCGGCGTCCTGCTGCAGGAGGCCTGCCGCATTGCCGTTGAACTCGGCGGGCATCCCATGGCGTGGATCGGGCTCGTGTCGCCCGAAACCGATCGCGTACAACTGGCGGCCCATGCGGGCCGTTGCGGGGAGATGATCGAGGCGCTGTACGTCTCGACCGACGAGTCACGAGCGGAAGGCCACGGGACGGTCGGGTCGGCCCTGCGTTCGCTCAAGCCCTGCGTCGCCAACGACGTTGCAACCGATCCGCGCATGGCGCCCTGGCGGGAAGAGCTGCTCGCGAACGACTGCCGGGCGGTCGCCACGTTCCCGCTGTTCATCCAGGACCGGGTGATCGGCAATTTCACGCTGTATTCCAGCCAACCGGGCTATTTCGACGACGAGGATGTGCGACTGTTCGAGGAAGTGGCTTCCGATACCGCGCTCGGCCTGGAATTGATAGAGACCAGCGAACAGCGGGATTACCTCACCAACTACGATCCCGTGACGGGGCTGGAGAACCGGCAGCGCTTCCTCGTCAACCTGGAACAAACCATGCGCGTGCTGCCCGAAGGAGGCCCGCCGCCCTGGGTGCTGGCGGTGGAAATCCCGGAGTTGCGCAAGATCGACGACTATTTCGGTCACCACGTGACGGACGAACTCATGCGACGGTTCATTCCCAAGCTGAGGGACGTCCTGGACGAATCCGACTCCCTGGCCGTCGTTTCCAGCGGCGTCTTCGGCATCGCCCTTCTGCCCGGCGGCGATTCGCGGCGGGACGTCCGTTCCGTGGCGGACAGGATTGCCCGGATGTGCCCCTGCGAGATGGAAGTGGACGGGCGCCGCCATCTCCTGACGGTCCGAATCGGTGCTGCCAGCGCCGAGAACGATATCGGCGTCGATATGCTGGTGCGCAACGCCGAGGTCGCGCTGCATGCGCTGACCGCCACGCCGGACAAGCAATTCCAGACCTATTCCCGCCAGCACGACGCGCGCGAAACGCGCCGCTACCAGGTCCGTCAGGCGTTGCGCCGGGCGCTGGCGGAGGACCAGTTCGAGATCGTCTATCAACCCTACCTCGACGTCGAAACCGGGAGGGCGGTGGGAGCCGAAGCCTTGCTGCGCTGGCATCACGACGAACTGGGTACGGTTCCGCCCGGTGAGTTCATTCCCGTTGCGGAAGAGGCGGGGCTTATCGGCGGCATCGGCGCCTGGGTTTTCAGGCAAGTGCTCCGCCAGATCAGGCGGTGGCAGGAAGGCGGTATCGCGTTCGGCACCATCAGCGTCAATGTCTCTGCCAAGGAGCTGCAGCAACCTGACGTGGCGAAACTGGTCGGGAGGTACCTCGACGAAAGCGGTATCGACCTGAGCCGTGCGCCCGTCGCGCTGGAGCTGACGGAAACCACGGTGGTCCAGGACTTCGAGCATGTCTCCTCGATCCTGGAGGGAATTCGCCGGCTCGGGGTCCGGACCTACCTCGACGACTATGGCACCGGCTATTCCACGCTGGTTTACCTGCAGCGGACGCCGCTGGACGTGTTGAAAATCGATCTCTCGTTTATCCGCCGAATCGTCGAGGATCGGACGTCGTTGGCGCTCACCCGGAGCAGCATCTCACTGGCCCATAGCCTGGATTTGAAGGTCATTGCCGAGGGCGTCGAAAGCGAAGAGCAGTTGGCGGTATTGCGTGATCTGGGCTGCGACATCGTCCAGGGTTTCCTGTTCAGCCAGCCCTTGCCGCCCGGCGAAATGGCGGAATATTTCCTGCAACGCGGGACGGGCGGGACGGCGTGACGGATCGGTGCGGTGTCCGGGATTGATCAGAAGCGCAGCGACAGGCAACTCAGTCCGCCGTCCATCTTGGCGGATTCGCTCATGTCGAGCGGGATCACCGGGCAGCCGAGCCGCTCGAGCCGGGCGCGGACCGCAGGGAAGCCCCCGGGTGTCAACAGCGTGCCGTTGATCCACAGGGTGTTGGCCGCGTAGCCGTCGCCGGGCTCGAGCACGATCCGTTCGAACCTCGCGAAGGCGGGTTCGCCGGCGAATTCCCGAGCCAGGAGCAGGCGGCCGCACTCCAGATAGTTCACCCCGGACTTCAGATGCAGGCCGGACGGCACGCGCACCGGCGTGGAGCCGATTCCGGCCTGCTCCAGATGTGCGGCCAACTGCGCGGCGCCGGCTTTGTTGGTGCGCGATGACAATCCGATATAGCAGTGCCCGTCGGCGAAAAGGATGTCGCCGCCGTCCACGGTGCCCGGCGCTACGATGCGGACGATCGGTTTGAGGCCGGTGAGGGCGTCTTCGATCGAAGCGGTCTCGCTGCGACGGCTTTCGGCACCCGGGCGGGTGAGGATGGCCAGGTTCGGGACCAGGACCGCGGTGTCTTCCACGAAGTGGGCGTCGGGAGAGCCGGGGAGGGGATCAAGCATCGTGCAGTGCAGGCCCAGCCTCTCGAGCGCATCGCGGTAGGCAGCGTGCTGCTCGAGCATTCGTCCGTAGTCCGGCCGGCCCAGGTCGGCGGTGGTGAGGCCGTTGCCGAAGTCCGGGCCCGGCCGGCGCAGTATTGCCCGTTCGAATCGCATCGGACCTCCGGTGTTACGCCACGAGGCTCGGATTATATGGGCATCCTGTCGTCGCTCCCGGGAGCGTGGCCGAGCGCGATCACGCTCTGGAGAATGGACCGCGCTCAAATCCGTTCCCCGGGTCGGATACTTCCGACATGAGAGGCGCTTCCGACTCTGACAGAATTGGTACGCGGAACCGGATCCCGGCGCCGCAATGTCCGATCCAGGGTGGATTCCGCAATTCGCAAGAGGCAGACGCATGAAGACCGCTAGACTCACGATTCTCGCTGCAGGCCTGGTGGCCTGCGCCGGCATGGCCGCACCGGGCTTTGCGGATGCGCCTGCATTGGACCTGGGCGTTACCGCATGGAGCGCCCAGGCATCCGGGCAGGGAACCAGCACGCAGGGCGGAAGCCAGAACTCGACGGTGGATCTGCAGGGCGATCTCGACGTGCAACGCCAGTGGACGGGCGGCGTGCATTTCATCTGGCGAAACGGGTTGCCTGCCGTGCCCAACCTTCTGCTGGAGGCCGGGCACGTCTTCAACGACGGTAACACTACCCTGCACCGCGACATCACGTGGCAGGGAAAGACGTTCCAGGCCAACGGTCCGGTGCAAAGCCAGATCGATCTGAAGATGGAGCGTATCGAGCTGTTCTGGAACCCGCTGGACAATCCGCTGTTCACGCTGCGCCTGGGCCTGGAAGCACGCCACCTCGACCTGAAAATCCCGGTGACGGGCACGGTCCAGGGCCCGACGGGCCCGCAGCAGGACAGTGCCTCGGCCGGTGGCTCCGCGTGGTTGCCGCTGGGCAATGTCGGGCTGACGGTCCACCTTCCCGCGGACATCGATCTCAGCGGCGAATGGAGTTACGTGCGCTATTCGGGCAGCTATCTGTCCGATTACCGGGCGCAGGCTTCCTATACGTTTGGTTCGGGTATCGTCTTGTTCGCCGGCTGGCGCCGCTTCCATCTGCGTCTCGACAGCAACCGGTTCACCGTCAACGGCGATTTGACCTTCAAGGGCGTCTATACCGGTATCGGCTACGCTTTCTGATTGCGGAATCCGGTACCGCATCCGCTTTCCAAAACACGGTTCGCATTCCGCGGGCTTAGTTGTTACACTGGAAAGCGTTACGGGTCGAGTCGATTCCGTGGCCAAAACAAGAAGAACAGGATCCAATATTTCCATATCAATCCGGGGCACTCTGGGAGCGGCTCGACGCGGTGACGTTTCATTCGCGACAGAGGAGACTGCATGAAATTCAATTGCACGAAATGGATCTTCAAGGCAACGATGGCAACCGCCGCATTTGCATTTGCCGCCACGCCGGCAGCTCTGGCTGCCACGCCGGGACCGTGGAGCGGTCCTTACGCGGGCGGCCAGATTGGCGTCAACCACGTCAAGTCGGATCACACGAGTTCGGAGAATGCCTTGAACCTGGGCATCTACGGCGGCTACCAGATGCAGTTTGCAAGGCACTTCGTCTTCGGTGGCGACGTGTTCTACAACTGGAACCAGAAGAAGGACCATACGCTATATGACAATTCCGGAGCCCCCGTGGGGACCGGAAACTACGGAACGACCACCTACGGCCTCGATCTGCTGGCCGGTTTCCCGGTGGGTAGGATGAGTGCCTGGATGCCCTACGTGAAGGTCGGTTACGGCTGGGGCAAGCTGCACGGCAACGGTACCAGCTCCGGCAGCGAGCACGCCGGCCGATATGGTCTGGGCGTTGCCTGGAAGTTCACCCGGAATCTGAGCCTGAACGCGCAGTTCATGCACCAGAATTTCGGTGGGAGCGGCAACGACAACCTGCAGAACAACGACTGGACAATCGGAGCGACCTGGCATTTCGCCACTCGTTACTGATGAGTCCCGCCCTGCTATCGGGCGAAAGTCCCGCGCCTGGAAGGCGCGGGACTTTTTGTTGCCCTCCGCGCGCACGATAAACAGCGAAACTGGGTGATAAGCATCGGTACCGACCGCAGCGCCAGTTGCCGGCCTCCGTAGCTGTTGATGCGGCATTCGTTCTCGTCGGATTCGAACGCCTTTCCGAGGCGGATGCCGTGAAGAACCGTGGTGAACGTCATGGTTTGTGTCCGAGCGGATGTTCCGACTATGCCGCGCGGGCCGATAGCGGACAACCGAAAAGCCATCGGTGGATGCCATCGTGGTGAGGTTTTGTAACGGTTTGTTTCGGGGCGGCTAGCGGCAATCCCGGGCAACAAGAATCGGGAAAAATTAAGCGAATTTAATACGCATAAGGCACACCACGTACCATCCTATTACCTAGAATCGTTAACGAGGGCCGCGTGCAGCGGCAGCCGTCCGGAGGTGACGAGTCATGAACGCGAAACTGGGTGGAACATTGCTGCTTCTTCCATTATTGGCATTTCCTGCCGCGGCACTGGCCCGCGGCGCGCGTGATGCGCATCGGGACCGGCCCGTCAGCCAGCCTCAGTTTCGGCATGTTCGGGGTTCGGGCCGTTACGGTATTCGCGCGCAGCTGGCCGATCGCAATCGCGGCCAGGATCGGCACCTTCCGCGTTATCGGGACCCGCCTGTGCGCCACACCGATCCGTCGCCCGTGCGTTACCGCGGCGGATCGGGCGGCGCGAGCCATCCGCATCGAGGCGGCTGGGGCGATCACGGACGCGGTCATGGCGGGGGCGGCGACCACTGGCATTACCGGGGCGACCATGATGGTGGCGATCATCACCGCGGCCGCTGGTACGGGGACCGCGACGACTGGCCTCGGTACCGGTGGCATGGCGATGCCGACTGGCGGGCCGATATCCGTCTGTTTCCCCGCTATGGCTGGAATACCTGGCGCAACGGATACTGGTATCACGGCTGGTACGGCGGTCGCTGGGGCTGGTGGTGGCTCGCGGGCGGCCTCTGGTTCTGGTACCCGGCGCCGGTCTATCCCTATCCGGATCCCTATGTGCCGGGCTCGGCCACCGTGGCGGACACGACGCCTTCGCCGCCGCCGGCTGCGCCGGCCAGGGCACCGACGGTGCAGTACTGGTACCACTGCGCCGCACCCAAGGGCTATTACCCGTACGTGTCGAAATGTCCGGGCGGCTGGACCAAGGTACCGGCCACGCCGCCGGGAACATCGCAGTCCGCGGCCAAATCCGCCGGTCGTTAGCCGGCCCTTTTTCGGGTCCGCACATGACCCGGGTCAAGGTGGAACGTGTCGAAATGCGTGATCGTATTTCCATATTCAATGGCCGACAGTGCCAGGAGTGTGGTGTGATGGATGCGCGTTTAGCTGCAGTGCTGCTGGCGCCGGCACTGGCCTTTTCGGCCGGCGCGTTGGCACAGGCTGCCGGTGATCAGGCTCCCCGGTGGATCGGCAGCGGGACCGGGCAAGCGACCGGTCCGAACGATCAGGCTCTTCGCGGCCAGTTCGCTTACCAGAACGAAGGAAGGCAGGGGTCCGAACGCCCCCAACGCCCGCAGCGGCCGCAACGGCCGGAACGCCCGCAGCGGCCGGCGAATCCGCCCGCGTCGCGGCCCGGTGGCGGCCGTTACCGCGATCGGCCTCCTGCGCGCGGTGACTGGCATGGCGACCGCCGGGTATGGAACGGCCGAGTGTACTGGCGCAGCGACATCCGGGCGTTCCCGCGTTACGACTGGCACACCTGGCGCGGCGGTTACTGGCACCATGGCTGGTACGGCAACCGCTGGGGCTGGTGGTGGATTGCGGGCGGCATCTGGTTCTGGTATCCGTACCCCATCTATCCCTATCCGAATCCGTACGTGCCGGGCACGGTCACGGTGATCAATACCCAGCCCGCCCCGCCGGCCGCCCCCGCCGAGGCCCCGGCCGCGCAGTACTGGTACCACTGCACGACGCCCGAGGGGTATTATCCGTACGTGTCTGACTGCCCGGGCGGCTGGACCAAGGTCCCGGCGACGCCGCCGGCCGCCACGACCCCGCCGGCGGCGAAGCCACCGCCGCCGGCCACCCGTTAGGAGGACGTCCCATGTTCACGTCAATGAAATCGCTGGGTGCCGTGGCCGCCGTCGCAGGCGGGCTGGGTATCGCGGCGCTGGGCGGCTGCGCCGAGATGCCGACCGGTCCGACCGTCGCTGTCTGGCCGGCCCCGGGCAAGCCCTTCTCGGTGTTTCGTGCCGAGGACATGGAATGTCGCCAGTACGCCGCGAACATGGTGAACCCGAAGGCCGCCAACCAGGCGGCGGCCAAGCAGGTTGCAATCGGCACGGCCGTGGGCGCGGTCGCGGGCACGCTGATCGGCGACAGCAGTCGGGGAACCGGCATTGGTGCCGGCACCGGGATGCTCGTCGGCGCCTCGTCCGCCGCGTCCACGAGTGAGCGTGGGACCTGGACGCTGCAGCGTCAATACAACGTTGCCTATGAACAGTGCATGTATGCCAAGGGCAACCAGATTCCCGGCGCACCCGCACCGTCCTACACGCCGCCGCCGCCCCCGCCGCCGAAGGGCGGCGGCTGACGTTCCCCCGCTTCTCCGGATGCCGGCGTTGCGGTGCAGGCTCACGGAGGCACGAATTCGCCCGCTTCCCCGCGGAATTCGAATGTGCGGCAAGCCTTTCTCCGGTTCGACTCGGCACCGGTCCCCGCGGGCGGGAATATCCATTGACGAATTGCCGTCAAGGCCGCGTTCCTCACCGTGGATTTGGCATAACTGTGACCCCGGGGATACAGGTCGGAATAGACGACGTGGGCGTTCTCGACATTGCCGTTGCCGTTGATCGAAAAGCAGACCTCTACCATGCCCTGGATGCCCTCGTTTCGCGCCCGTTCCGGGTATGCGGGAGACACGCGTTTCTTCGGGCGGCACGCCGGCCTGGGAGACCGTCGGGCAGGTTCTTCCTTCGAGGAGCCGGTGAGCTCCGGCCCACGCGCCGGTGCGGGCCGTCTGGCGCAGGCGGCGAATTGCAGTCCCACCGCTATGGACCCGGAACAAAGCAGCACGGTGATCGAGCGTTGCTTGCGCATCTGACGGCCTGATGCAGCCCCCCGAAGCTTGTGCGGTCAATATGACACGCCACTTTGGGTCATGCAAGGCGGCTCCATGCGTGGCCCGCGGGGAATCTCGTTAAGATTGGGGCGTTATCCCCAACGTCGAGTCCGGGAGCGCCATCGACTTGAAGTTCTGGCATCGCATCGATCCGGTGGCGCGCCGCCTTATCGGGCTGCGCACGGCGCGCAGCCTGGGGCAGGGCGCGCTGGTCGTCGATCTCGCGCTCTACCTGAAGGCGCTGGGATGGAGCGGGCTCGCCATCGGCGGTACGCTCGCGGGCACGGGATTGATGGCGGCCACGCTGAGCATGGCGGTGGGCGTAGCCAGCGACCGTTCCCAGCGCCGCGGGTTCCTGGTCGCTGCCGAACTCTTGACCATCGCCTGCGCCGGCGTCGCATTGGCTACGGCGGATCCTTGGCTGCTGGTGCCCGCCGTCATGTTCGCCGGCTTCGGGCGGGGCGCCAATGGGGCGGCAAGTTTCTTCGGTCCGGCGGAGCAGGCCTGGCTCGCGACCGTGGTCCCGCCGCAGGAACGCGGGTACGTCTACAGCCTGAACCTGGCCGCCGGATCGACGGGGATGGCCGTCGGCGCGGGACTGGCCGCTCTGCCCGAGGTGCTGGCGCCGTCGTTCGGCATCGGCTGGGCCTTCCGGATCCTGTTCCTGGTGCCGATGGCCGGCTCGCTGGTGAACCTGGTGTCCCTGGCGAGGCTGCGCGAAGCGCCCCGCGAGATTCCCCCCGCGCGGCAGGCGAACAAGCCTCGCCGGCGCCGGCGGGAAAACCGGTCGCTGGCCTGGCTGGCGGGCCTGAACAGCATCAACGGCTTGGGCATCGGGCTAATCGGTCCGCTGCTGAGCTACTGGTTCGCGGTGCGTTTCGGGATCGGTCCGGCGGCCATCGCGCCGTTCATGGCGGCGATGTTCTTTACTTCCGGGGTGGCCTCGGTCGCGGTCGGGCTGCTGACCCGGCGCATCGGCGTGGTGCCGGCCGTGGTTTCGGTGCGGTTGCTCGGCGTGCTGCTCCTGGTGCTGGTCCCGCTGGCGCCGGTGTATGCCCTGGCGGCCGGGGCGTACGCCCTGCGCTCGGCGCTCAACCGCGGCTCGGTCGGTGCGCGCCAGGCCTTGGTGGTATCGCTGGTGGGCGATCAGCGCCGCGGTTTCGCCGTGAGTCTCAACGCCGCCTCGTTCCAGTACGCGCAGGCGGTCGGGCCGGCGATTACCGGGGCGCTGCTGGATATAGGGTTCCTGCTCACGCCCTTCTTCCTCGCCGCCGTGCTCCAAGCCGCCTACGTGGGCGGCTACTGGTGGGCCTTTCGCGGCCACGACCCGTCCCGCCGGCCCCATAACGGGCCGGGAGACCCCGCCGGCCGCACCCGGTGATCCTGTTACGATTCAAGGAGGCCAACGCGGAGAGGGACAATGCCTTACGAACTGTATTACTGGCCGACCATCCCGGGACGCGGCGAGTTCGTGCGCCTGGCACTCGAGGAGGCCGGCGCCGATTACCTCGACGTGGCGCAGGATCCGGACGGCCCGGCGGCCGCGGCCGGGAAAGTGCAGGCGGCGATGGCCGACGGGGCAGTGGCGACGCCGCCTTTCGCGCCACCGTTCCTGAAGGCGGACGGGCAGGTGATCGCGCAGGTCGCGAATATCCTGTTCTACCTCGGCGCGCGCCACGGTCTCGCGCCGAAAGACGAGCCGGGACGGCTGTGGGTGCACCAACTGCAGTTGACGATCGCCGACTGGGTCGTGGAGATTCACGACACCCACCATCCGCTCGGCCCTTCGCTGTACTACGCCGAGCAGAAGCCCGAGGCGAAACGGCGCACGGACGATTTCCTGGCCGCACGACTGCCCAAGTTCATGGGCTACTTCGAGCGCGTGCTGGAACGCAATCCGGCGGACGGCGGCTGGCTCCACGGCGACTCGCTCACCTATGCGGACCTGTCCCTGTTCCTGGTGATCGAGGGCCTTCGCTACGCCTTCCCGAAGACCCTGCGGCGGATCGCGCCCGATTACCCTCGAATCGCGGCGCTCGCGGCCGGGGTCCGGGAACGGCCGCGCATCACGGCCTACCTGGACTCCCCGCGGCATCAGCCGTTCAACGAAGACGGTATCTTCCGCCACTACCCGGAACTCGAAGCGTGACGCCGCCCCGGCCCTTGTAAAAGCGCCGTTTATTCAATTGCTTGAGCGTCTTTTCGGCGGCCCCGACGAGGGGCTTGCAAATCGCTATTATTAAGTTAATAATATACTTTACTAAGCTATATCGGTAGGCGGACAAGAGCTATGGCGACCTCCGACGAAAACGTCCACCTGAAGAAGTTCCAGAAGGAGCTGAACGCAGGCATCGTCTCGCTGGTCCTGCTGGCGACGCTGGCGGCGGCCACGGAGCCACTGTACGGATACCAGATCGCCAAGCTGCTCGAGTCCGACGGCGAGGACGCCGGGTCCGTGAAGCAGGGGACGCTCTATCCGGTGCTGCGGGCATTGAGCAGCGCCGAGCTTCTGGAGAGTTACGTCGAGCCGTCGGTCTCGGGGCCGCCTCGCCGTTACTACCGGATTACCGACGGCGGCCAGGCCATGCTTGCCGAGTGGAAGCATGCATGGGTCCGGACCCGGAATTTTGTAGATTCTGTCTTGGGAGACAGCGACCATGAATGACCATGAATTGCCGCGCACGATAAACGAGTACCTGAAGCAGCTGAAGCGCGCGCTGCAGGGTGCCGACAAGGCGTTGATCCAGGATGCGCTCTACGATGCCGAGGAGTATCTGCGCAACGAGCTGCACGAGAACCCGGACAAGAGCGAATCGGAACTGCTCGCGAATATCGCCGCGACCTACGGCGCGCCGAGTGAAGTCGCCGATGCCTACCGCCAGACCGAAAAAACGGTGCAGGCGGCGCTCCGGACGCCGCGCCGGCCGCGACGGGACTCCGTGTTCGCGCGGTTCTTCGGGATCGTGGGTAATCCGATGGCCTGGACGGCGATGCTGTACCTGCTGCTCGGGCTGCCCGTCGGCGTGTTCCTCTTCACCTGGGCCGTTACGGGTCTCGCGTTGTCGGTGGGCTTTTCGACCCTGATCATCGGTCTGCCGTTCTTCCTGCTTTTCCTGGCCAGCGTCAGGCTCCTCGGATTCGTCGAGGGGCGCCTGGTCGAAGCGTTGCTCGGGGTGCGCATGCCGCGGCGCCCGGTTCACCCGGGACAGAAGCAGTCGTACTTCAAGCGGATACTGGAGATGCTGAAGGACGGCCGCACCTGGTCGACGATTCTCTACATGCTGCTCAAGCTGCCGTTCGGCGTCGCGAGCTATGTCCTCGTGGTCACAGGGGTTGCGGTATCGGCGGGATTCGTCGTCGCCCCGATCCTGCAGTACGGGTTCGACGAGCCTACCATTTGGATGAACGGCCCGATCTACTTGCCCTGGTACGCCGAAGGCGGATTCGCCATCGCGGGCATTCTCCTGTTCGTGGCGCTCATGCACGTCTTCCGCTGGATCGGGGTCGCCCAGGCCCATTTGGCACGCGCCCTGCTGGTGAAGACGGCGGACACCGGCTCGGCGGACGATGCCTGATTGCCGGCGCCCATCGACGGAGTTTGAATGAAGACCTTGCCGCGCGACTTTTGTGCCCGGCCCGCGATCGAAGTGGCACCGGAACTGCTGGGCAAGTATCTCGTCCACGTCGAGGACGGCAGGCAGCGGATCGGGCGCATCGTCGAAGTGGAAGCCTATCTCGGCGAGCACGACAGGGCCGCGCATTCGTCGAGAGGCTTGACGTCGCGCACGCGGGTCATGTTCGGACCGCCGGGGCACGCCTATGTGGACATGAACTACGCCATGCACTTCTGCATGAACGTGGTGACGGGGGCGGAAGGCGAGGCGGCGGCGGTGCTGTTGCGCGCCGTCGAGCCGGTGGCCGGGATCGAGGGGCGCACGCAGGGGCCGGCGCTGCTGTGCAAGGCGATGGGGATCGACAGGCGGCTCAACGGACACGATCTCCAGAGTGCCGATCTATTCCTGGCCGCACCCGAGTACGAGCCCCCGATCCGCGTCGTCAAACGGCCGCGCATCGGGGTCGACTACGCGGGTGCCTGGGCGCGTCGGTTGCTGCGCTTCTACGTCGCGGGCAACGCCTGGGTATCGAAACCCTGAACGGTAAGAAGCCTGATATATTCGGGACAGGCAGCCGGGAGTACATCGTCATGCGGGGGATCCTGAAGGAATTCAGGGAATTCGCGATCAGGGGGAGCG
>JBJKSR010000103.1:0-3414 GCA_046703965.1 Gammaproteobacteria bacterium
CGACCCCGTCGCTGTCATCCTCGTATAACTGCGCGGGATACTTCGGCGCGACCTGCTTGGATCCGACTCCGCACTGGCGTCACGTGTTTACCGCGGATTGGGAAACCCCGTGGGCACACGTGGGACTGCAGCTGCGCTGGCGGTACATCGGGGCGACGACCGACGACGGCTTGAGTGACAATCCCAACCTGGTTGGGAACGGCTACTATGCCGCCGCGGCTCACATCCCGGCGTACAACTACTTCGACATGTCGGTGTTCATGCCGGTGGTCAAGGACGTGACTGTGACACTGGGTGTGAACAACATCGCCGACAAGAACCCGCCGATCATCCCCGGCGGATCCTTATCGGAGTGCCCGGTGTTCGGATGCAACGACAACACCTGGGTGGGCATGTACGACACCCTGGGCCGGTTCATCTTCGCGAACGTGGAAGCGAAGTTCAAATAACCGGAGGGAAGGAAACTCAAGGGACCCAAGGCGGCGGGCTTCGGCCCGCCGCTTTCGTTTGGGGACGCCTCACGGGGCGCCCCTCCGGAGATGTAAAGACCCTACCCGCCCGGTAAACGGCTGTCCGGGCGACCACGGGCCTGAAAGAGGCCGGAGATCGGCTTCTGGTACGGCTATGCGCATCGAGAGGCTCTTGGAGGTCGTGTCGGAAGTCAGCAGCCACAAGAGTGGGCCTCGATACCGAAGGCGCGCGCAATACGACCGAAAGAAGGTGATTGCCCGAGAAGCGAACTGCTGAAGTTCCGGCAAGGGAAGCCGAGGCGACGGAGCACGTGCGACCCGTCCATGGGGCGCTGCCCCGGGCGCTCAGCGCCGGGGCCAGTGAAATGCGACTCGGTAACGCGCTGCAGCGCAATGGTTCGCCGCACTCCCCACGCGGCACGCCATCTGTGCGACTAAGAATCGGGTCCGGCTGCTTGCGATTTACGGGTCAGGACGAGGACTCGCTCTTCCAGTGGTAGTGGCGGCTGTAGACCTCGGTCGCTGTCTGGATCATCTCCTGCTCCGCCTGCGTCAGGAAGGGGTTCCAGATATCGAAAATCAGGATCGCACGCGGCACATCGGAATTATTCCACGCCTCGTGCTCGACGGTGTCATCAAACGCCCACATTTTCCCGGGAATCCATTCGCGTGTCTCTCCGCCGACGCGAAATTCGCACCCCGGCGGGATGATCAAGGGCAGGTGGACGGTCAGGCGCGTATTGGTCATCCCGGTGTGAGCGGGGATGTGGGTTTTGGCATCCAAAATGGAAAAGAAAGCATTGGGCGCTCGGGTGGCAATTCGCACGCACGGTGCCTGCTCAAGCAGCCTGGCGAGCACCGGACAGCGGGCCAGGTGAGCCGGATAGGACTCGCCGTAATTCCACAGGTAGTACGCGCTCCAGCGACGATTGTGATTGAGCTCCCGCCACTGGTCGAGCGGGTCGGTGGCGGCGAAGTGCACGTACGGCGTGAGCCCTTCCCGGTCGGTCGCCAGCACATCCAGGAGCTCGCTGCGGACCGCATCGGCTGCCGCCTCGAACGCGTCCATCCATGGGAACATGGTGCGGTCGTAGAACTCTATGGTCGGTAGCTCCGGAAAGTACATCCAGGTCGGCTGTGACGGGTAGGCCATCCGCTTTCCAAGCAGGACGTCCAGGCACATTCTGACGCGGCGATCGCTCTGGCCATGCCGCTGTTGGACTTCCCGCAGGGGGGCTTCGAGCTCCGTACTCAGCGCATCAATGTCCTGGTCTACGATCGTGCGGGCATGGGCGACGGCTTTGGCCATCACCTCGGGCAGCTGCCCTTGCGGTGGAATACAGGCCAACGCATCACGATAAATGCGGGCGGCAACGAGCGCCTCGCCCGATTCCTCGTAGTGCGACGCCTTCTGCAGCAGCGCGGACAGATGCCGCGGCTGCAAGGTGAGCGCCTTCTCCAGCGCCTCCAGGGCGTCCCCAGCGCGGCCAAGCGCCTTGAGGCTACTGGCGAGGTTGGCCCATATTGCCGGCTCGCGTGGTGCCGCTTCGGCGGCCCGGGAAAATAGCTTTTGCGCCTGGTCCGCTTGGCCGTGGCCCATCATGTGCACGCCGAGCTCGTTGAGCACGGCGGGGTGAGCGGGGGCCTGTTGCGCAACGCGCACCAGCAGCTGTTTGGATTCCTCCATGCGGCCCGCCGCGGCTTCACGTTTGGAAGCCTGCAGCATAGCCACGATGGTGGCATCGTCCCACTGAATCGGATTGGCGTTGCTCACGGTGAATTTCGATCCGAAGAGAAGACCGGTTGACTGAATTGTACCGTCTCAGCCGTGATCGCGAAGAATTCAGTTGCGGCAGCCAACCGATGGGGCGGTCCCGGCGAATTGACTCGCTCTGCGGTGTGTGATTCGAATAGCGGTTTGGACCTGAACGTATCGCCACGGGAGATCGACCACCTTGACCGTCAATGAATCGATTGCCCTCGAACTGATGGCGCTCTCGCCCCTTCTGGATTCCGATCCCGGCCAGGTGCGCCAGCGGGCGAGTGCGCTGCTGCCGCGTGCTCCGGAAAATCGCGCCCTCGCCCTGCTGCTGGCCGCGGCCCACCTCAAACTCGGAGAGGCTGCAGCGGCCGTCGGTATTCTTGAGCCCTGGGCCGAGCGAGAGGCAGCGTCCGCTTCGCTTCAGCTTACCCTTGGGCGCGCGTATCGGTCGGCGGGACGCGCCGAGGACGCGATTTCGGCGCTACGGTGGGCCCTCGCGCTCGATGAGGCGCTCGAGGAGGCCTGGCGGGAGCTGGCCGCGCAATTATTTAGCATCGGGGATGAGGCAGGGGGTGACGCAGCGTACTTACGCTACAGCCGATTGGCGAAACTCCCCGTGGAGCTGGCGCGGGCCGCGACGGCAATCCTGGAGGGTCGCTTAGAGGCTGCGGACCTGATCCTCGAGCAGCACCTGGCTGCGGCGCCGGGCGACTCGCCGGCCTGGCGACTGCGGGGTGACGTTGCCGCGCAGCGCAAGGAGCCCACCAGTGCCGAAGGGTATTTCATGCGTTGTCTGGCAATTGCCCCCGGCGACAGTCTCGCCCGCTACGGGCTGGCCTGTGCCCTGCACGAACTGAACCGGTCCGAGGAGGCCCTGCCGCTGCTCGATCGGCTGCTGAGGGTCGAACCGGACGAGCCGCGCTATCTTGAGTTCAAGGCAAAGGCGCTGCGACAGACGATGCGCGATGATGAGGCCCTTGCGCTGCTGGAACAAGCCACTGAGCGCCAGCCGGATGCAGCCGGTCTGCTGCTGCTTTACGGTCATATTCTGAGGGAAGCGGGCAGACTCGAGGAAGCCATCGAGGTTTATCGCCGGGCGACGGCGCTATCGGTAGGCGCGGGCAACGCCTGGTGGTGTCTTGCGGGCATCAAGACCTACGCGTTCAGCGACACGGAGCTTGC
>JBJKSR010000104.1:0-5670 GCA_046703965.1 Gammaproteobacteria bacterium
CAAGCGGGCCCGCGAACTGGGGGTCGATCTCGAGCACGTCGGCGCGGGCAGCGGTCCCGGCGGCTCCATCGTCATTGCCGACGTCGAGCGCGCCGCGGAGTCGAGCGAGACGCCCCCGCGGGCGGACCGGGCGACCCAGATGCGCCACACCATCGCCGCCGCCTTGAGCCGGTCCAAGCGAGAGATTCCGCACTACTTCCTGGCGGAAACAATCCCGTTGCGCCGGGCCACCGAATGGTTGTCCGCGGAAAACGCCCGGCGCCCCATGGACAAGCGCCTGCTGATGGCGGTCCTCTTCGTGAAGGCCGTGGCGGACGCATTGGATCGGTTCCCGGAGCTTAACGGCTTCTACCGCAACGGCGCTTTCCAGCCGGGCGAGGGCATACATGTCGGTGTAGCGATCTTCCTGCGCGACGGCGGCCTGGTCGCGCCCGCGCTGCACGACGTGGCCGGCAAGAACCTCGACGAACTCATGCAGGGCCTCACCGACCTGATCCAGCGCGCGCGGGCCGGCTCGCTGCGCAGTTCCGAACTCTCCGATCCGACGATTACCGTCACCAGCCTGGGCGACACCGGCGTGGAACTGGTGCACGCCGTCATCTATCCTCCGCAGGTCGCGATCGTCGGTTTCGGCCGTGTCGCCCCGCGCCCGCTGGTGGACGAGGAGGGCGGGGTGATCGCGGCGCCCGCCGTCACCGCGACACTGGCTGCGGACCACCGCGTCAGCGACGGACATCGCGGTGCCCTGTTCCTGGCGGCGCTCCGCGACGCGCTCCAGCACCCGCAGCAATTGGGATGAGGCAGAACATGGACGAGCAGGAATTACGCAGGAAAGTCGTCGACACCCTGGCTTCGATCGCCCCGGAACTGGATCCGCAGGCACTGGAGCCGGACAAGCCCCTGCGCGGCCAGGTCGACCTCGACTCGTTCGACTGGCTGCGCTTCCTGGTCGCCCTGCACGAACAACTGGGTGTCGAAATCCCCGAATCGGACTACCATCAGCTCACTACGCTGGAGCGCCTGGTCGGCTACCTGCAGGCGAAATTGGCGCAGTAGACGCCGCGCCGGTCCTCGTCTTCAGCCGGAAACGATCCGGTCCCGCCCGCCGGTCTTTGCAGCATACAGGGCCCGGTCGGCTCGGCCCAGGGCGGCCCTGAAATCGAGCGAATCGGAGGGCACCAGGGCGACCGTGCCAATACTGACGGTAACGCGGGGCGCCACCTCCGAAGGCGCTTGCTCGATATCCAGTCGACGGATCCCGACGCGAATGCGTTCCGCCTTGCGGGCGACCTGGTCCGCGGGAATGTCGTACCAGAACACGGCCAGCTCCTCCCCGCCGAGCCGCGCAGCCGCATCCAGGCCGCGTTGTGCCGCGGCGGACAGCACGGCCGCTATGCGCCGTATGCACTCGTCTCCCGCGGGATGCCCGTAGTGGTCGTTGTACTGTTTGAAGTGATCGATATCGGCGATCACCACCCCGACGGGCTTGCCCTCGCGGGCCGCCTGTTTCCAGGCCCGTCGTCCGTGGCTCATGAAGGCGCCGTGGTTGAGCAGCCCGGTCAGCGAGTCGTGTTCGGCCATCTCCTCCATCAGGCGCCCCTGGAGAAATTGCTCGCGATCCGCGTATTCGAGGTGCCAGCAAGCGGTCGTGCCGATCGCGACCGTAGCGCATAAAAAGAAGAGGGTGTGCGCCAGGTGAAACGGGTCATGGATGATCACCGCATGTCCGATCCCGTAGGCCAGGGTAATCACCAATCCCGAGAACAACGCCCGCCATGTCATCATCCCGCCGGCATAGATCGCCGAAAGCGTGACCACCAGGGCGATATAGGGATAAAACCACCCGGGTTGCCCGCGGGCCTCCATAACGAGTTCGAGTACCACCAGCGCCAAGCCCGTCAGCGCGTCGATCGCGAACAACAGCCAGCCCTCGACCGGTCGAGTCCTGACACGCCGCACATCCAGGAGCATCAAGACCGCGAACAGCGGCCCCATCCACGCGCCGAAAATGAGCCATGCCGCCGGGAATCTGAAGTAGTGGGTCGTAAACCAGTCGATTGCCACCCAGACGCCGATACCAAGGAGTCCCGCCGCGCCGAGGGAGCGCAGGCGCCGCCGCATCGACGGCGCCCTCACTCGGCGGTATTCGTGTTCTACGGCATCCGGGAACCGCAGCACCCGGAAGCCGAATCGGTGCGCGGAGGCATAGATGGACGCGCGATCCATCCCAGGGTACCCGTCCTGCTCCATGGATCCGGTATCGTGCTCCATACGTTGAGCCCAGAATGTGACGCGCCGTACCCTCGATCATACAGATGGACGGGGGGCTGCGGGGCGTATGCGCCCGATATAAAACGCACGACTGATTGAGTCCACGGGACGAGGCGCTGGCACGGACGACTCCGCCTGGCATATTCTGTCGCCCGGATAGCTGACGAAAGCGACCTGTCCCGATCAACACCCTGCAAGGAGCATTTATCGGCATGAGCGACGAAATCGTTTTCTACACCAACCCGCGGTCGCGCGGTCGCACCGTGCGCTGGATGCTGGAAGAGGTCGGGGCATCCTACCGCACGGAGGTGCTCGAATACGGCACGACGATGAAAGCCCCCGCGTACCTTGCGATCAACCCCATGGGCAAGGTTCCCGCGCTGCGTCACGGGAACGCGGTGGTTACCGAGGTGGCTGCCATCTGCGCTTATCTTGCAGATGCCTTCCCCGGGGCCGGGCTGGCGCCGCAACCGGGCGACCGGCTCAGGGCACCGTATTACCGCTGGATGTTCTTCGCGGCCGGACCCCTCGAAGCGGCCTTGAGCAACCAGGCGCTCGGATTCGAGGTCCCCAGGGAGCGCGAACCGATGATTGGCTACGGCACCTACGGCCGGGTGATGGACGCGGTGGAAGGTGTTTTGGCGGACAGGGATTACCTCGTAGGGGATCGCTTTACGGCAGCGGACGTCTACCTGGGCTCGCACCTGGGCTTCGGCATGCAGTTCGGCACCGTGGAGAAACGGCCGGCCTTCGAGGCCTACTGGGCGCGGCTCAGCGAGAGGCCCGCGGCGGTGAAGGCCCGCGAACTCGACGATGCGTTGATTGCGAAAGGGGAACAGCAAACGCCGCAGTGAAAATGACGCGATCTGCAGCGCCGTTCGCCGGCGAAACGCCCGCCGTCAATGGCGGCTGAAGTTGGTGGTCCCCGTCATGAGGTAATCATAGAGCGAGTCGTGGCGGGCCAGGGTGGCGGGATTGCTCAACGGGTCGATGTCGAACCGGCACTTCTCGCGGATCGCCTGCCAATCGCGGGCATGCAACCATTTGATGGCCTCGGGGAGCGTCTTCGACTCCTCGCCGTCGATATGATCCGCGTGGTCCATGCAGTAGTGGACGCCGATTTCCTTCAGACGGGCATGAACCCCGTCACCCGGATTCCCCGCGGCGCGCAGGTGGTCCAGCATCTCCTCTTCCTGACGCTTGAACGTCGCATGTTGCTTGACGAGGTGCGCACACAGCGGCTCGGTATGCGGGGCATGCCGGATCAGCCGCTCGAAAATCAGCTCTTCGACGGGATGGTGGATCAGACCCGGGAAATTGTGCATATAGCCGACCGCATTTTTGAGCAGCCCGACGGGTTGCGCTCCGGCGTCGGGATGGAGCATGTCCAGCTGCGCCCGCAGGAGGGTCAGCACGTGCCTCATCGTGCGATGTCCATCTCTGAGAGGCTGGATGATGTCTTCGTACATATAACGATGCTCGAAGCGCGGACTTGGCCGAGCGGGCGATGTCGATGCAGGCACAATCGACTCTCTGCCGACTCCCGGCTCCGGTGCCAATAACGCCGAACGGGCCGCTTACGCCGCCCGGACAAGGTGCAAGCATAGCATGCGACCCGGCGTCTCCGGGCTGCGAACCGCCCCTAGGCGAGGGCGGCCTCGCGCAATTCCGCCGGATTCAATAGACGCACCGTCCGCCCCTCAATCTCGATCAGACCGTGGCGGTGCAAGCGTGCCAGCACCTCTCCAAGCGGTCCCGGCTCCAGCCGCAGGAACGCCGCAATATCCACCATGGGCATCGGGAGTTGGAATTCGTCGCCCCGGCCGCTACGGCTACGTTCGTCCAGATCGATCAGGAAGCGGGCGACAAGCCGATCCGGTGCCAGCCGGGCGCTGAAGATATGGTTGCCGTATCCACGGCTGGCGGCGCGCAGCACCTGCTCGCGCAGCCGCTCGATCTTGCCCATGAGCGTGGCCAGGTCCACGTAGGGCAACGCGCACACGGCACTTTCCTCGAGCGCGACCGCGCCTGCGCCGTGGCGCCGCGCGTAGACCCCGTCGAATCCGAGCAGTTCGCCGGGGAGGGCGAACCCGAGGACGACTTCGCGGCCGTTGCCGTCGAAGGCATAAGTCTTGAAGCCCCCCCGGCGAACCGCGAAAACAGCGCTCAGGCTGTCGCCGACACGGAACAGGTGCCGGCCGGCATCCACCGGCGGCAGCCGTTCCACGATGCCGGCCACGCGCCGGCCTTCGATCGGGGCGAGATCCCAGTCCAGACATTCGGGCTCCTGGGAACAGACCCTGCAAACAGGTATTCTCCCGCGGAAGTGGCCCGAGTCTTTTTGTTCTTGGGGCATCGCAGCATCGAGGATGGCAATCCACGACAGTGTATCAGGGCTCGGTACGGGCACGAGGGCATGCCCGGGGAGTCCCGGATTCCGAGTGTGAGCCGCACCTCATTCGCAGTCCGGCGTTCCAGGATGCGCGATCGACCGGTTCCGGTCGACCGTCCTTAACTTATGCGCATAAGATATATTATGTCAAATCAAATACGGACCTGAATCAGGGGCGTCCAGTGCCTTGTCTCGGTGTACCTCCCGTATTTCCTTCTTTAATACATATATTTAACAGATATATCTAATAAGGTTATTAAGCGTGGAACGGGTACCCGAGATCCGGCCCGCTCCGCCGGCAAAGTCGGAATCGCATTCGGCGGCCGCGCGCTCCCGGATTGAAGTAACTTAGGCGGCAACACCTCCCTCAAGACGAGACAAGAACGTGAACGGGATTGCCGAACAGATACTCGTGTTCCTCGCAGCCGCAGTCATCGCCGTGCCCTTGTTCCGGCGCTACGGCTTCAGCGCCGTACTGGGCTACCTGGCGGCGGGCGTCGTCGTCGGACCCTGGGCGCTCGGTCTGATCCACAGTCCGCAGCAGGTCCTCAGCGTGTCCGCAATGGGCGTCGTCTTCCTGCTTTTCGTGATCGGGCTGGAATTGCAGCCGGCGCGCCTGTGGGCGCTGAGGCGCTTGATTTTCGGCATCGGGACAATCCAGGTGGTCGTCACGACGCTCTTCCTGGCCGTGGTCGGGCGCCTGGCCGGCTTGTCCGTCCTGGCGGCACTGGTGGCCGGGTTCGGGCTGTCGCTGTCGTCCACGGCATTCGTCCTGCAGATGCTCGCGGAGCGTAAGGAACTGGGTACCGCCCATGGGCGAGCCGGATTCTCCATTCTCCTGTTCCAGGACCTCGCCGTCATACCGGTGCTGGTGCTCCTGCGGGTCTTTTACGAGCCCTCGACCCATTCCGGCTGGATATCGCTGGTGGTCGCCCTGGCGGCGATCGGGGGGTTGTTCGTCGCCGGGCGGTTCCTGCTGCGCCCGTTATTCCGCCTGATCGCTCGCT
>JBJKSR010000105.1:0-3441 GCA_046703965.1 Gammaproteobacteria bacterium
GTCCAGGGTGATCGTACGTTCGCCCAGCCGCTCGAAATCCACCGTGGTGCGCAGGCTGCGCCCGATCAGGCGCTGGATTTCCTGGGTGCGCCCGCCTTGGCGCCCGCGGGCCGCTTCCCGCTCGCTGCGGGTGCCGGTGGCGCGCGGCAGCATGCCGTATTGCGCCGTGGTCCAGCCGCGTTTCGAGCCGCGCAGGAACGGCGGCACGCGCTCCTCCACCGAAGCGGTGCACAGGACCCGGGTCGCGCCGCATTCGATCAATGCCGATCCTTCCGCATGGCGGTTCACGCCGCGGGCGATCGTGAGCGGACGCAGTTCGTCGGGTTGGCGGTTATCGGGTCGCATCGGGCGTCCTTCGGGAACCTCTGATCTGTTCATGCGCGGATCGCGTTTGTGCCCCGAAGGCGCGGACGCAAGGCGCGCGGCGCAATGCCGTGGCAGGGACTGCGGTCAAGCCGGGCAACGCAACAGCCGGGCCTTCGAGGCCAAACCCCTTCGCGGGCGGGCCTTTGCGTGCGACCGCGTATGAACCGAACCGGGGTTCCATGGCTCAATCCAGTGCCCGGAAGGCGACGGCGGTCACGTTGTCGCTTTGCGGGTGGCCGCCGCGCACCGCGTCTTCGGCCAGGTCCTGCAGAGTCTGCTGCAGATCCTCGGCCTGGCTGAGCCGCTCGACGATATAGGCCTCGCCGAGCTGGCTCCACAGGCCGTCGGTGCACAGCAGCACGATGTCGCCGGCCTCGAGTTCGATCGGGTCGCTCACGGGTATCGGGGGCGTTGCATCGTCCACCCCGAGGCAGTACTGCACCATGTGACGCTCGGGGTGGATCAGCGCCTGCTCGGTGGTGATTTCGCCGGCCGCTACCAGTTCGCCGACCACCGACTGGTCCTGCGTGCGGGCCAGTATCCGGCCGTTGCGCAGAAGGTAGGCACGGCTGTCCCCGATGTGCGACCAGCACAGTTCGTTGGCGGTGACCAGGGCGCATACGATGATGGTGCCGGGGCGGATCTCGGGCCGCATTCCGGCGCCCAGCGCCAGCACGTCCTCATGTGCCGTAGCCAGCGCCTTTTCGAAGAATTCCCGGGAGGAGGCGGGATGCTGGCGCAGTCGGCGGAAGCTGTTGACCAGCGAGGCGATGGCGGTTTCCGCCGCGAGATCGCCCCGTGCGTGCCCGCCCATGCCATCGGCAACGATGGCGAGCTGGCTTTCGTCACCGAACAGCACCTCGGCCCGGTCCTGGTTGTCCTGCCGATGCCCGATGAGGCTGACCTGGGCGCTGTCTAGCTCCATATCACGCGTTTGCTTAGTCGAGTCAAGCGGTTTCGCTCGACGGTGGCTTAGCGTAACATGCCAGCTTTCACGTCAGGGCGATCGACAATGCGCAGCATGACCGGCTTTGCGCTGGCCCGCCGCGAAGGCGAATGGGGGGAGCTGGCGCTGGAGTTGCGCGCGGTCAATCATCGTTACCTCGACCTGAAGATCAATCTGCCGGAAACGCTGCGGGCCCTCGAGAGCCCGCTGCGCGACCGCTTGCGTGGCGGCCTTGCGCGGGGCCGGGTCGAGGCCCGCCTCGGCTGGCGGGCCGCGGCGGGGGCGGGGTTCGCGGTGAACGAGGCCCTGGTGAGCGACATACTCGACGCCGCCCGGCGCGTGGCCGGGGAGAGCGGGGACGACATCCCGATGGCGAAGGATGCCCTGAGCCTGCTTGCCTGGCCCGGCGTCGTGGAACCGCCGACGGTCGCGGTAGACGCCCTGCTGCCGGTAGTCGAGGCGTTAAGCGAGGAGGCGCTCACCGTGCTGGTGGCCGCCCGCGAGCGCGAGGGCGCGGCACTGGCCGAGGCTCTGGCACTGCGGCTGGACCGCCTGGAGGCCAGCGTCAAAGCGATCGTCGAGCACCTGCCCGCAGTTGCCTCGGGCCTCAGGTCGCGGCTCGATGCCCGGCTCGAAGCGTTGGGGGAGAACGTCGATGCGGCGCGCGTGGCGCAGGAAGCGGCGCTGCTCGTCGTGCGCCAGGACGTGAACGAGGAACTCGACCGCCTGGCGGCCCACGCCGCGGAGGCCCGGCGGCTGCTCGGCGCCGGCAAGCCCGTCGGCCGGCGCCTCGATTTCCTGATGCAGGAACTCGGGCGCGAGGCGGGCACCCTGGCCTCCAAGGCGGGTGACATGGAAATCAACCGCCTGGCGTTGGATTGCCGGGTGCTGGTCGAAGAGATGCGCGAGCAGGTGCAGAATATTGAATGACACCGCGACCCGCGATGGAAGGCACGGCCGGCTGTTCGTCGTCTCGGCTCCCTCGGGGGCCGGCAAGACCTCGCTGTTGAAGGCGCTGATCGAGCGCACCCCGGCACTGGTTTTCTCCATTTCTTACACGACGCGCCCGCCGCGACCGGGCGAAGTGGACGGGCGCGACTATCACTTCATCGACCGGGAGCGATTCCGAGCGATGCGCGACGCCGGTGAATTCCTGGAGTCGGCCGAGGTGTTCGGAAACGGCTACGGCACCGCCGCCGCCGATGTCGAGCACGAACGGGCCGCCGGCCGCGACGTGGTGCTGGAAATCGACTGGCAGGGCGCGCGCCAGGTCCGGCGCAAGGCGCCCGAGGCGATATCGATCTTCATCCTGCCGCCGTCGCGCCGCAGCCTGCGGGCCCGGCTCACCCGGCGCGGGACCGACAGCGAGAGCACCATCGCCCGGCGCATGGACGCGGCGGCCGCCGAGATGGCCCACTGGAACGAGTACGACTACGTCATCGTCAACGACGATTTCGAGGGCGCCCTCGCCGAACTCGCCGCCGTCGCGGCGGGCTCGGGCGCCGCCGCCTGCCGGTCGCGGCCCGGTCTGGAGGCGCTCGTGTCGAGATTGCTGGCGTCGGCTTGACGGCAGCCCGCCCGGCGGTCCCCGCGTGAACCCCGTTACGGCGCGGACGAAATCCGCTCCGTCGCGGCCCCGCGGTGTTGTGAGATGGGTCCTAATCACTTAAACTATTGAATACCTTTTAAAAGCCGCGCCTGCGGCCCGTCACACGCAACATGGCCCGAGTAACCGTCGAAGACTGTACCGACAAGATTGACAACCTGTTCGACCTCGTGCTGGTCGCCTCCAAGCGGGCGCGCCAGCTTGCCCACGGCCGGGAGGCCGGGGTGCAGCTGGAAGGCGACAAGCCCACCGTGGTGGCGTTGCGCGAGATAGCCGCCGGCCTGGTGGACCGCTCGATCCTGGAGGAATCCGACGAGCCGAGCGAGCGCGAGATCTTCACGCTGCCCGACGTGGACGACATCGAAGTCGACCTGTCCGTGGACGACGACGAGGAAGACGAAGAAGAGATCGGCGAGGAAGCGGCGGCCGGCGAAGAAGAAGAGAAGAGCAGCGGGGACGAGCCCGACAAGGCTAGATTCCCCGGGCAGGACACTATCATCCGTGCCCTGCATCGCCCCGGCGG
>JBJKSR010000106.1:0-6546 GCA_046703965.1 Gammaproteobacteria bacterium
GCCCGTGCCGACGTAGATGACGTTCGGATCCGAGGCTGCGACAGCGATCGCGCCGACCGAGCCCACCGGCTCGCGATCGAAGATCGGCTTCCACGTGCGCCCGGCGTCCTCGGTCTTCCACACGCCGCCGTCGACGGCGCCGAAATAAAAGACCCGATCGTTCCCCGGGACACCAGCCACGGCCAGCACGCGGCCAGCGCGAATCGGGCCGATCGGGCGCCAGTGCAACGCCTGATAATCCACACTCGGCACGTGGGCGACCGCGGATTCCGACACCCTTGTGTGCGCGGTTTCCCGGGCACAGGACGCCAACGCGGCCACGGCCGCAACCACAACCAGCATCGCAACAATACGGACTCGCACGGGCAGTCTCCCGGATCTAATTGGGATTGATCCCCCGGACGGTCCGCGGCACGCCAAAGGATCGAAGCGGCCCGCCCTTCGCTCGACAGCCGCCAAATCTAGTCGCTCACCCGAGCTTTTGCCCGCCTCATCGCAACCGGGCACGCTCAAGCGAGCCCCCGCCACGATAAGCCGTGGCGGGGTCGCCCCACAGGCGGGCGCAGGACGCACTGCTATGATCCGGACAGCGCGGGTCCGAACGTCGAGGAGACGCAAGCGTGGCGGAAGAAGCTTTGATCACGCACCGGGGCGGGTGCCACTGCGGCCGCGTGCGCTTCGAGGTACAGGCGCCGCAGGACTTGCGGGTGTCGGACTGCAACTGCTCGATCTGCAGCAAGTCGGGTTATCTGCATCTGGTGGTGCGCGCTGCGCACTTCACGCTGCTGTCCGGCCGTGAGGCTCTGAGGACGTATACGTTCAACACCGGCACCGCCAAGCACCTGTTCTGCTCGGTCTGCGGGATCAAGTCATTCTATATCCCGCGCTCGCATCCCGACGGTTTCAGCGTCAATGCCCGCTGCCTGGATCCGGGCACGGTCCGCGAGATGATCGTCACTCCGATCGACGGTCAGCACTGGGAGCGCAGCTACCCGGCCGGGCGGGGCACGTTCGAGCGCTGATCCGCCACGGGCCGGGCGTCCGCCGGATTCCCTCATCCGCCGCTCAGTCGGACCCGGGAACCCGAGCGGACGCCGCAAGCGGCCGACCACCGAGCGGCCGCCCCCGTGCGATGCTCAGTGCCGATCGCGGCGCCACCGCCCACCGGCCATACGCCAGCCGCGGCGTCCATGGACCCACCGGCGCTGGACCCAGTGGTAACCACGCCGTGGCGGCGCCCAGTGGCCGCGGACCCAGGCATAACCGGCCGGACCCCAATTCCAGTAGCCGGCCATCCAGAAATAGCCCGGATAGGGGGGCGCGCCGTAATAGTCGACCCGGGGCGGGGGCGGCGCCATCAGCACCGCGCCACCGTAATAGCGGCCCGGTGGCCCGATGACGCACGCGGTTAAGGACAAGGACAAGCTCAGCGCGATGAGCGCTGGGAGAATGCGAAGCAGGGACTTCGACATGGGAACCTCGGGCGCAGCTGGCTCTGGGATACAACGCAGCGCTGCGCTCTCGGTGCACACGTACCTCATCCCGGGGGCGGTCATTGCCGCCGCACAGAGTGTGATGCACTCGAGAATTGCGGGAAATGTCCGAGTGCGGCCACAGTCCGCGTCCGCCGCGGCTCTCTTACCTGAAGTGGGTTTCCTGGCCGCTCACGGCCTGCCAGCGCGCACCGCGCCATACGAACACATCCGTGAATCTCGAGCGTTCGGTGGCGGGTTGCCCCGACGGCGTTCCAGGCATTGGGGTCGCATGGGTGATCACGAGTCCTGTGACGATCGCGACATCGTCACCGGCGACGAAGCGCACGCTCGCATCCTCGAAACTCTGACGCGGACGTCGCATGGGACGCGCGACGGGTCGTGCGAAATAAGCGAGGTACTGTGCACGCGTGATCACACCCCCCCGAAAGTCGCTGTCGACGAATTCTCGCCCGAGAATGCGCGCCAGCGTGCGCACGTCGCGTCGGTGCAGGGCTGCAAGCCATTCGTGCTCGATTCTCATCACGGCCGCGGCGGTGCGCTGGCTTGCGGGAGGGCGGGCAAATGCGGGCACCGCCGGCAAAGCAGCGGCCGCCAACACGACCGCGAGCCATTTCGTGGCACTTGCGGACAGTCGTCTCGTCCTCGCGCCGCGCTCCAGGGGCTGGCAGCGCCGCTCGGAGACCTCGTGCTGCGCGTCCCGGAGCACGCCCCGAGACCGCTTGAGTGGTCGACCGTCATCTCGATCTAACGCCCGGGAGAGCAGTCGAACCGCAGTGAGCTTCGCCGCATGCATGCCCCAGCCTATCATCGTAGCCCGACGTCCGGAGAATCGAGTGTCGGCGGCTCGGCCAGCGTCGCAGACGCGCGCAGCCCCGAGTCGCTCAGCGGCAGGCCCAGGCGAGCGCCTACGCTTGATCGATGCGGGCAGCCAGAAGAGTCTTGAACGGTATTGCTCGGACACTGCGTTGAGTGCCCTCGTACCTCGAGCACGCGCCTTCACGAACATAGCTTGCGTACGAGGAACGATATGTCGACGTGACGGGCACATGTGTGTCGCTCACAAGCAGAACCGGCTCGCCGAGATCCGGGTCGCGCAGCTCGATCCGATCGGGGCAACCCGGCCTTCGATCGACGCTCCGGCGCAACGCGCCATGGCACGCGGGCCTGGATTGCGAAACGCCGAAGAGTTTCCGCACGCTCTCGGCGTAAAGCTTGGTCGTGCGAAAGTCCATAAACGGCTCCGTCGAATGGCTGAGAAGCGCAGCCTCCGGTCGCGACCGTCGGCGCAAGCGCCAATCGGTGAGTCACGCGGCTCGCCCGGAACCCCCTCGATGAGGTCCTCCTTGCGACCGCAGGGGCTTGTCTTCCGGCTCCCGTGAGGCGCCCGGATCTCGGTCAGAACCTTCCGTCCGTGCTGCGAGTCGCGTCATCGGTTGAACGGATCTCTGCCCCAGCAACTTGGCAGTGTACTATCGTCCAACCATCCTACGGACACGGGGCATCATGATATTCGAGCAGATTACAACGGGCGGATGCAGGTCCTACCTCGTCGGTTGCGCGGACGCCCGCGCAGCCGTCCTGATTGATCCGGAACTGAGCCAGATAGACCGCTACCTGGGACTTGTCAGTCACCACGCAGTGCGCATCCGCTATCTGATCGATACCCACACGCATGCGGACCATTTCTCCGCGGCCCGCGAACTGGCCCGCGGCCTGAACGTTCCAATCGCCATGCACCAGTCAAGTCCCGCACCGTTTGTTGACATGCGACTCGGTGACGGTGAATCGCTACTGCTGGGGAAACTGCGAATCAGCGTAATGCACACGCCCGGCCACACTTGCGATTCGATGTGTCTGCGCGTGGGAAAGCGGCTCTTCACCGGCGATACGCTGCTGATCGGAGCCACCGGTCGGACCGATCTGCCGACGGGGGACCCTGAAGCGTTATACGACAGCCTGTTCAACCGGTTGCTTCGATTGGATCCAACGCTCGAGGTCTATCCGGCGCACGAATACCACGGTCGCGACCATACCACGCTCGCAGAGGAGATCGAGCATAACCCGCGTCTGCAGAAGCGCGAACGGAAAGAATTCGTCGACATGATGCGCAACCTGAATCTGTCCATGCCTACGCACCTCACCGAGGCTCTGCGCACGAATCTCTCGGGCGCCAAATCGATTAGCCAACTTCTGGCAGATTCGGCCTCCGTCGTGGCCTTCATGTCCCTCGAGGAGCTGAAGGCGCGTATCGATGCGCGTGACAAGGAATTGATCATCCTCGACGTACGCGAGCGGGAGGCCTATGAAAGCGCACATGTGCCCGGCGCGCGCCACCTGCCTCGCGGTCAGCTTGAGCTGAGAGTCAATGAGGAGCTGCCCGATCCCACGGCCCGAATACTGACGATTTGCGAATTCGGTCGGGTGTCGACCCTGGCGGCCGCGACGTTGCGTCAAATAGGCTTCCAGCGCGCGATCGCACTTGAGGGCGGAATGCAAGCCTGGCGAGAGGCGGGCTATCCGCTTACGACCCCCTAGCCTTGCGTTCCGGTGACCCGGGGACTTGCGGTCCGCAAGTCACACTCAGCGAAGCCGCCCCTCGTTCGCCTCGTAGGATGCGACGGTTGTCCCGTGCGCTGCGGCATAGGCGCGCAAGTATCGCTCGAACGCCCGGTAAGCCCTCTCGCCCCTGCTCGCAATCCACTCCTGGCGCAATTGCTCCGGCCCGGATACCTTCAAGATCGATGTCGGGGTATAGCGTTCGCTCGCGCCGAGCGACGCCACTCGGGCTCCGTGTGCGTCCGTATGGGCCTTCAGCCACCGAGACGTCAGCCCATGTCCCGCCGCGCCCGCCTCGCGTCGCAACAGCAGCGCGTTGCCGCACTTGCCGGCGTTGAACTGGACCGCAATCCGCATAGGCAGTACGGGCATGCGGTCCCTGCGTGGCGTCGGCCGCCAGATACCGGCAATGACCTGCGCATTGGCATCCCATTGGGACATGGGCGGCAGATCGAGCACCGCCTCGACGGTGCGCACGATATTCACCTGCGACAAGGGCCGTGTATCGAGATCACCCGACTTCACCCACGGCCCCAGGGCCAGACCCAGTGTGCGATGCGCATTGATGTGGTCAGCCCCACTCTGGGCATCGTCTTCATCCAGAAAGACCACCATGTGGCGCCACTGGCGCGTCCCGGCAAGGTAATGAAGGAACTGTGCGGTTGCATGGTCGTTGTCGGCAACGTAATAGTCCGGAGTGTAATAGCAGGGACTGAGACCGGCCGTATGATCGTCCGGAATCCAAATGAAAATGAAATGCGGGAAGAGCCTGCCGCGATGCGCCTTCAGCCAGGAAATGGCCGCAGCCACCCGGTTCGTATCGCGGATCATCCGATCCCAGCCGGGATAGGTTTCATCGACGTGGGCCAGCAGCGCGCTGCGGATGACCCCATCTCGCGCCCGCGTCAGGTTCTCGCCGAAGTCCTCGAACGAAATGTGATGAGCCAGCAGGTCGTTAAATAGATAGAGTCGTTCCGGATAGCTGATCCAGGGATTGGCGAAGTCCCCCAGGGCCTGGCGGGCGTACTCGAATGGGTCATGGCGCTTACGCGCGCTGGGGCTCAGGGGGCCGGTTCCACCCGGTCCGGCATTCCAGATAAGACCGCGCCCGGAGTAATACTGCGGCCACAGCCGCTGGACCACGTCCGAATCCGATGCGCCGTCGGTCCACTGATGGCCTTGGGCGGTCACCTCGCCATCCGCCATGAAATTGGCGAACAGGGCATTGTGCGCCGCCCAGTGATACAGGTTGGGCAGTTCCTTCGGGCCGTACAGATCGAAATGCGGATCGGCCCATTTTCCGGCCGGCCGATACGTCCCCAGGTCCTCGTCGAATGTCTTGTTCTCGCGGAGAATAAACACCGCGTAGCGGATATGCCGACGCAAGTAGGCCGTCGTTCGTGCGTTCCGCGCTTTCAGCGACTGGCGCTCACCCGGCGAAAACCCGTCATTCAGCTCGGCCTCGCGGGTCCAGGCATGAAGTCTGGCGGACACATCTTTCAAAGACACCTTCTGCAGCATGCCGTGCATCATGTTTCCGATGTACTGCCACTGCAGATTCGGTCCGGCACCCAGTCCCTTTGCCGACACCACGTAGAGGGCCCGGTGAGTCGCGGTGAGCGCACTGGGGTACCAGCCCGTTGGAATCAGACCCAGAGGCCTGCCGGTAGCGAGATCAAAGAGCGCCACATCGTCATTGCCCGCGTTGGCCACGAACAAGTGGCCGTCCGCCACGGCAAGCGCATCCGGATAGCTGCCCGGCGGCGCATTGGGATAGGGACTATCGCGAACGACACGCACGGGCTTGAGCGTTCGGGTATCGACCTCGACCAAGGTATCGTCGTTCGCATCAGCCACCCAAACGTACGGCCCCTGAGGCACACTCACCATCGCGGTCGGGTGGACACCGGCGGCGACCGTATGCGGTCCGAGTGCCGGTCCGGTCGGGACGGTCCCGAGCACCTCCAGGCTTCGGCGGTTGACAATCGTGACGCCTCGTCCAGCCCAGTCACTCACCGCCAAGCGACGTCCGCCGTCAGCCAGGATCACCGCGAACGGATATGGACCGACGTTGACATAGCGCGTGCGCCCACTTCGAATGTCGATGCGCGCCAGACTGTTGGCGAGCATCCCGGTCACATACAGATACCGCCCGTTCGGGCCCACCGCCACGGAATCCGGATAGAAATGGTAGGGCTTCCGTCCGTGGTCTCCCTGGTAGATATACGGATACTGCGTCCGGGGGAACGGCTGCCACTTCAGCCGATACTGGCGAACCACCCGAACACGGTCGCCCGCCATCCGTACAGCCAGCACTTTGTCGGAGTTTCCGCCCGTCACATACGCGAGGCCGTTTCGGCCTGCTGCCAGACCCTGGAACAGGTCGCTGTGAGATACGACTTTCGTGGGAATGGCCCGAGGGTTCTGCTCGGCCCGTTCCGTGGCACCCGCCTCCGCCGCGCGCTTCGCAGCGGACTGGTCCGTCGAATAAACC
>JBJKSR010000107.1:0-3099 GCA_046703965.1 Gammaproteobacteria bacterium
GCTGTGGTATCGGCACCGGACCCGGTACCGCTGCAAAGCGTCGAAGGCGGCAAGGACACGCCTACGTGGGAAGAGCTGGAAGCGGCGGTTGCCCGTTGCACCCGTTGCGCGCTGGCCGAAAACCGGGCGCACACCGTGTTCGGCGTCGGCTCGCGCGAGGCACGCTGGATGATCGTGGGCGAAGCGCCCGGCGCCCAGGAAGACCGCCTCGGCGAGCCCTTCGTCGGACGCGCCGGCAAGTTGCTCGATGCGATGCTGGCGGCGCTTGGCACCCGCCGCGAGGAGGTGTTCATCACCAACATCGTCAAGTGCCGCCCGCCGGGCAACCGGGATCCGAAACCGGAAGAGGCGGCGGCCTGCAGGGGCTACCTGCTTGCGCAGATCGAGCATATCCGGCCGAAGCTCATGCTCGCCCTGGGACGGGTGGCCGCCCAGCAGCTCCTTGGCGTGCAGACCCCGGTCGGCAGACTGCGCGGCCGCGCGCATGAAGGTCCCGGCGGATGCCCGCTGGTCGTGACTTACCATCCGGCGTACCTGCTGCGTACGCCGGCGGCCAAACGCCAGGCCTGGGCGGACCTGCAGCTCGCCCAGTCACGCGTCCCGGTGCAGGCCGGGTGAACGCGGTCAGTCCCATCGAGGAACCGCGCCTGCGGGTCCTGACCGTGGCCGACGTGGACACGCTTGCGGCCATCGAGGCCCGGGCCTACCGCAACCTGGGATGGAACCGCACCATCTTCGAGGACTGCCTGAACGTCGGATACTTCTGCTGGGGTGCGATGCTGCATGACGAGCTGGCCGGCTACGTCATTGTTTCCGTCGCGGCCGGCGAGTCGCACCTTCTCAACCTGGCCGTGGAGCCAAGTCGCCAGGGGCGGGGCCTGGGACGGATGCTGCTGGAGTTTGCCTGCCGCGAGGCGAGCCGCCGGCAGGCAGAGTGCATGTTCCTGGAGGTTCGCCCGTCGAACCGAATCGCACGGTCTCTATACTTGAAGGCGGGATTTACCGAATTCGGCCGTCGCCGTGGCTATTATCCCAATGGGCGGGACGGGGGACGCGAGGATGCCCTGGTATTCTGCCGTCGCCTGAACCCGGGGCCGCCGGAGGCGTATTAGGAGAACCGGCCCGAGGTCAGCCCTGGATCATGCTCAGGAATTCACCGCGGGTGGCCGCGTTGCTGCGGAACAGCCCCAGCATCATCGACGTCTTCATGATCGAGTTCTGCTTCTCGACGCCGCGCATCATCATGCACAGGTGCCGGGCCTCCACCATAACGCCGACGCCGCGGGCTCCGGTCACGTCCAGTATGGCTTGGGCGATCTGCTGCGTCAGTTGCTCCTGGATCTGCAACCGGCGTGCGTAGAGATCGACGATCCGCGCAAGCTTCGACACGCCGATGACCTTGCCTTCCGGCAGGTAGCCGATGTGCACCCGCCCGAAGAACGGCAGCATGTGGTGCTCGCAGAGGGAAAACAGCTCGATGTCCTTGAGGATCACCATCTCGTCGTTGGCGGTGGCGAACAGGGCGTCGCGAACCACGTCCTCGAGCTGCATCTCGTAGCCCTGGGTCAGGAATGCCAGCGCCTTGGCGGAGCGCTCCGGCGTGGCCACCAGGCCTTCGCGCCCGGGATCCTCGCCCAGCTCGGTCAGCGCTTTGCGCAAGTGCACCGACAACGCGGGGATGTCGACGGATTGGCGGCGTTCGTTTCTGGGCATGACGAGACTCCTGCGGGATATGGCCGGACCGCGGTCTTGGGCCCGGACCCGTTATCATAACCGTCCGGCCGCGGAGAGGTGGCTGAGTGGTCGAAAGCGGCGGTCTTGAAAACCGTTGACGGGCAACCGTCCGGGGGTTCGAATCCCTCCCTCTCCGCCATACGTTCCCGTGTGGCCCGCGGCCGCACGGGAATGTATTACGTTGGCGGATTCGAACCCCTGGACATCGAACGACATCGGGTTTGAAAAATCGGCAGGACAGCCGATTTTGACGCGCGTAGCGCGCCCGGAGGGTGGTGCGCAGGAGCGCGCCATCAATCCCTCCCTCTCCGCCATTCAGGCTGATGCTGCTTTCGTACGTTGCCTTTCTAACCGGAAGTCGCGCAGGCCGCGGGTTTGTCAAAACGATGGATTCCCGACTGGTGTGCCTCTCGGTGCCGTCCCATATCAGGTCGTAGCGTTTAGCGCTATTGTCTATACATGAGAAATTTTACGCCGGCGTTGAGGCTTGTGGCGGGGGCGTTGCTTGCAGCGGGCGCGTGTTCGTACTCCGGTGATCACCGGGTTGCGGATGCCGCGCCGCCGAAGACGGGCAAGCTGCGCTCGGCGCAGACGGCGGCGGTGGCCGGTTCCCGAAGGGGCGGCGCGACGCTGCCCGGTTGCGCTCCGCCTGACTATCCTCCCAAACCGCGCACCATTCATCCCGCCGTGGTGGCGACCGGGCGCGGTGGTGTCTCATCGCCGGCGCGCAGCCTGCCGCCGGCGAAAAGTCCGCCTCCCGGTTCGTATCGCGTAATACCGCTGTACCGGTTGCCGCCGTGGCACGAACGCTGCCCGCCGCCGGCCACGGCCCCGCCTGCGCGGAGCTGACGACGGGGCCCGACGGGTCCGCGACAGAGGTCTGTGGGCGCTTCCCGGTTCGAAGGCAAGTGCGGCGGAGGTGAAGCGGTAACGCCCGGGCCACGGGAGACCCCGGGACTCGAATCTACCCGGCGTGAAAGGTCGTACCGCGATAATTGGTGGCGTCTGCCGGGGCTTTCTCGTGAGCTTTGAGCAGGGCCTGGAAAGCCGGATCCTTACGGATCGGATTCCACACCGGGTCATACTCGAGCAGCGTTGCCGAGACAGCCATGCCCGCCGGGATGGCCAAGAGGCGCTTGAGAATTTTTGTGGCTTTTCGGGGTTCGCCGGTCTGCGCATAAATCTCTGCCAGCTCCTCCAACGGGGTGGGACCGTCAAGTGCATCATCACGCACGGGGAGCAGTGCGACGGCTCTTTGGCCTTCCTCGATGGCTTTTTTCCCGAGTCCGAGGCGTACGTAAGTCATGCCCAAAAAGGCGTGCAGAAGGGAGCTGCGAGGATTCTTTTCCAGTGCATCTCGCAACA